>NZ_VMLA01000019.1:0-14205 GCF_013276425.1 Streptococcus sp. 3874
GTTGCAGATAGAGCTGACGCGGTCTGAAGAGATTTTCAAAGAGTATAAAACCTTGAAGAGCTGCCCCTTCAAGGTTTTTCTTATACAAATAAACGGACAAAACTGTAAAGTAGCAAGACACTACCAAGCACGATGCGGTATTTACCAAAAAGGGTAAAATCGTGTTTTTTCACATAACTTGTCAAAAAGCGAATAGCCACCATGCTGACTGCAAAAGCGACTCCCATCGCAACCAAGAGCAAGAACAATTGTCCAAAGCTCAAGAGCTGTCCTGCTTTCAAAAATTTGAAAATCTTTAAGGCACTAGCTCCAAACATAACAGGAATCCCTAGATAGAAGGTAAATTCTGTCACAACTGAACGACTGGTTCCATTTAACAAACCACCGACGATTGTAGCTCCAGAACGGCTTGTCCCTGGTAAAAGGGCAAGAACTTGGAAGAGTCCGATATAGAAAGCTGTTGTATAAGGAAGCTTGTCCAACTCTGTCACACTTGGCTCGATAGCACGCGCTTTATTACGTTTTTCCAAATAGATAAAGGCAATCCCATAGATAATCAACATGAGAGCAACAGAAACCATGTTATGGAAGTGGGTATCAAACCAATCATCAAACTTAAAGACGGCAAGTAAAGGCAAGGTCGCAATCAAGACCTTCAGCCATAGTCTCCAAGTCTTACGAACTTCCTGCTTGTCCTTAGTCGGTTTGAAAGGATTGAGCTTGTTAAAGTAGATTACCATGACCGCCAAAATCGCACCAAGCTGAATCACGACATTAAACATGGAAATAAAGGCTTCGTTTTGATTTTGGTATTGGATAAATTCCTCTGCTAAAATCAAGTGACCTGTACTGGAAATCGGCAACCATTCCGTAATTCCTTCAACAATCCCGAAGAAGATAGATTTTAAAATTTCAATAAGATACATAGATTACTCCTTTTTCTATCTTCCATTATAGCATATTTTTCAATCTATGGCAGTTCTCTTTAAAAGGCACCGATACTTCCACCACCTCCGCCTCCAGAGAAACCACCGCCAGAACTTCCACTTCCAGAAGATACAGAGTAGGTACTTGCTGTATTTGCGACACTGGCATAATGGCTCATTTGCGCGCTTGAATGATAAAACATACTGTGCCAGCCATAAGCTACATAGAGGTTGATATCTGGATTTTCCACTTGAATCTGATGAACCTTCATCAAATGGCTGACCTTGTCCGCATAGCCAAATAAGGTCGCATAGACCAAGAGGCGATTCCAGACCACAATACTTTCCAATTCAGCCTGATCCAATCGCGCAATCTCACGCAACATATTTTCAAAACTGGTCCAGAGATAGTAGATCTCTGCTCCTGCTTCATTTAGGACACCATCACGATTATCTAATCGAAGCTTCCAATAATAGAAAACAGCCAAAACCAAACCTAGAAAACCAAGTATTGGCAAGGGGAGGTAAAGATAGCCATAAACGTCCAAACTGTACAAGAACAGACCAAATCCGATAAATAGGGTCAAGGTAGTCAAGATACCCATACCTACTTGCAAGGCCTTTTCCCCACCAGTTAAAGGACGATAGTAATCTGGGAGCCCCCAGAAGAAAACCCTGTCTCTGACCCCTTCTTGCATCTCTTTTAATACTGCTTCGAAAGAAGATTTAAGCTGACGCCCCTTTGCTTGAATCCGTTTTTCATCAGAGACTTTTGCTCTACGATAAAGACTATCAGATACCTTGTAATCCGCAAACAAATTGGAAAGAGTTTCTTCTTTTTTGCCTGAAAAAGCCAGATTTAGACAGTCTTTCTCAAAGCTTGACAAACCATCTTCTTTTACTAGCCTCAAACCAACTGCATCTCCTTCTGAAATGATAGAGACATTTCCACGGTCTATCACATCTAGCAAGGTAGCTTGAATAAGTTGGTCAAAGGTGAATTTGCCAGCCCCCTTGACCAAGGGACTCACTTCCTCCAAGGAGGTCGAGTAGACAGCCTCTGATAAAACCATAGGCTCTAATTCCATTGGTGGTTCATAGAGACGATGATTTTTGGCATATTTGACTGAAGGAGTGGTCTTTCTTCTATAGATAAAATAGAAGCAGACACTCAATAACAAGGAGATAGAAAGTATCGAAGGTAAGACCCAAGTAAGGAGTTGTTTACTTTGCTCTTTTTCTTTAACAATCGAGTCTTCTACCTTATTAAATTCTTCTAAATGATTTCCTTTCAATCCCTGATCCCTAGCGCTAGCAAAATCAGTTCGAGGCCAATAGGCATGCAATTCAACTCCACGCTTAGCCGGAAGATTGTCCAAACGAATAGTATAATCAAGGCTACTCTTTTCAATCGTTCCCTCTCTAAAAAGTTTCCCTGTATGGAAAAAGAGTTTTTCAGCTCCCTTGTCTCCCCTTACATGAAATTCAAACTTGCCAATAGCCCCTGAACTATCTGTTAAAGGTTGCCAATTTAATTCAGCAATGTCATCATATAGGAAAAGCAAATTTTTTAAGTTCCATGTAAGCTCAACTTCAACTGTGTCGCCTTCCTGGCCTGGATTATAGACTCTCACAGTATAACCATTCGCTTCTTCTGTCACTTCGCTCGTAACGTCTGCTAGTTCAGCACCATTTTTCGCAGCCTGAACCTTTGGATGAGGATCAATGTCAAATCCACTAGGCATCTTGCCAGCACGTCCAAGTCCCACGATTTGGCCCTTAAAGTCCTCCTCAAACTGATAAACTATCTTTTGTCTAAATTCTGCCGTATTGTCTGCATGAATATACAAATCCCCTTGATAAGAGTTTATCTTGAAATCAATGGCGAAAACAGAAAGTGGCAGAAGGCAAAACAAGCCAAACATCAGTAAGAAAAAAGTTTTTTTTTCATCAACTAAGCCCCCTTTTTATCTTTCTTATCATTATAGCATTTTTTCGTAAGTAAAGGCTTACTTATGTTGAAAAATTACGCATTTTTCGATAAAATAGGAGACAGTTATTTTTTAATAGATTAGAATAGGAGAAATCATGAGAAAAATATACTTATCTATTTTCACAAGTCTCTTGCTGACGCTAGGACTTGTCAATGTTGCTCAAGCCGATGAATATTTACGCATCGGGATGGAAGCAGCATATGCCCCCTTTAACTGGACCCAGGATGATGATAGCAATGGAGCTGTCAAAATCGATGGAACCAACCAGTATGCCAACGGATACGATGTTCAAATCGCCAAGAAAATCGCTAAGGACTTAGGTAAAGAACCTTTGGTTGTTAAAACCAAGTGGGAAGGTCTAGTCCCTGCCCTTACTTCTGGTAAGATTGACATGATTATCGCAGGTATGAGTCCTACTGCCGAGCGTAAACAAGAAATTGCCTTTTCAAGCAGTTACTACACTAGCGAACCAGTTTTGCTTATCAAAAAAGATTCTGCCTACGCAAATGCTAAATCTTTGAATGACTTTAATGGTGCGAAAATCACTTCTCAACAAGGTGTTTACCTTTATGACTTGATTTCACAAATCCCAGGTGCTAAAAAAGAAACAGCCATGGGAGACTTCGCTCAAATGCGCCAAGCTCTTGAGGCTGGTGTCATCGATGCCTATGTTTCTGAACGCCCAGAAGCTCTGACTGCCGAAGCTGCAAACTCTAAGTTCAAGATGGTCCAAGTAGAACCAGGTTTCAAAACTGGGGAAGAAGATACAGCTATCGCCATTGGACTTCGTAAAGATGACAATCGTATTAGCCAAATCAATGCCAGCATTGAAACCATTTCAAAAGACGACCAAGTTGCCTTGATGGATCGTATGATCAAGGAACAACCTGCCGAAGCTACAACAACTGAAGAGACTAGCAGTAGTTTCTTTAGCCAAGTTGCTAAAATTCTTTCTGAAAACTGGCAACAACTCTTGCGTGGTGCGGGTGTCACCCTTTTAATCTCTATCGTCGGAACTATCACAGGTCTCATTATTGGACTTGCCATTGGTGTTTTCCGTACTGCTCCTCTCTCTGAAAATAAAGCCATTTATAGCCTACAAAAACTAGTCGGCTGGATCCTCAATGTCTACATTGAAATTTTCCGTGGTACGCCAATGATCGTTCAATCGATGGTTATCTACTATGGAACTGCCCAAGCTTTCGGTATCAACCTTGATCGCACACTGGCTGCTATCTTCATCGTTTCGATTAACACTGGTGCCTACATGACTGAAATCGTCCGTGGTGGTATCCTAGCAGTTGACAAGGGACAATTTGAAGCTGCTACTGCTCTTGGTATGACCCATAACCAAACCATGCGTAAGATTGTCCTGCCTCAGGTTGTCCGTAACATCCTACCTGCAACTGGTAATGAATTTGTCATCAATATCAAAGATACATCTGTATTGAACGTTATCTCTGTTGTCGAACTTTATTTCTCAGGAAATACCGTGGCAACTCAAACCTATCAATACTTCCAGACATTTACAATCATCGCCGTGATTTACTTTGTCCTCACCTTCACCGTAACACGTATCCTACGCTTCATCGAACGCAGAATGGACATGGATACCTATACTACAGGTGCTAACCAAATACAAACGGAGGATTTTAAATAATGACACAAGCAATCCTTGAAATTAAACACCTCAAAAAATCCTATGGCCAAAACGAAGTGCTAAAAGACATTTCACTCACTGTCCACAAGGGAGAGGTAATCTCTATCATCGGAAGCTCTGGAAGCGGGAAATCGACCTTCCTACGCTCCATCAACCTACTTGAAACACCAACTGATGGACAAATCCTTTATCATGGACAAAATGTCCTCGAAAAAGGCTATGACCTCACGCAATACCGTGAAAAGTTGGGGATGGTGTTCCAATCCTTTAACCTCTTTGAAAATCTCAACGTGCTTGAAAACACAATTGTCGCTCAGACAACTGTCCTTAAACGCGAACGCACAGAAGCTGAAAAGACTGCCAAAGAAAACCTAGAAAAAGTCGGCATGGGAGAACGCTACTGGCAAGCGAAGCCAAGACAACTCTCAGGGGGTCAAAAACAACGTGTGGCCATCGCTCGTGCCCTCTCCATGAATCCGGACGCTATTCTCTTTGATGAACCAACATCAGCTCTCGATCCAGAAATGGTTGGAGAAGTCCTCAAAATCATGCAAGATCTGGCTCAGGAAGGCTTGACCATGATTGTCGTAACCCACGAAATGGAATTCGCCCGTGATGTCTCTCACCGTGTTATCTTTATGGATAAGGGTGTGATTGCTGAAGAAGGCAAACCAGAAGATCTCTTCACCAATCCTAAAGAAGACCGTACAAAAGAATTCCTTCAACGCTATCTCAAATAAAAAGAAAAGGCTGCCTCAACCGTGCAGTCTTTTTGCTGTCCTCAAAATGAAAAGGCAGATTCTCTATCTCTACTACTTGAGGGTCAAGAATCCGCCGTTATCCAAAGATTAATCTTCAAATTTTTCATGATTTTTTTCATAGAAATCAATTAGGCCTAGGGCTGTTTCAAATGAAATATTTTTTACTTTTGCACGACCCTGCGCCAGAGCAATGATAGACATTTCACGCGCATTCGTTTCCTTAGAGATACGGTAGCCTGTGATTTTCTTATCACGAACCCAGCCAACAACTGATTCTACTTTTTCAAAGTTTGACTTAGCCATGTTTTTCTCCTATTTTCTTCTTTACAATACTTAATTGTATACGTTTTTACTACTTTTGTCAATAAAAAAACATATATTCAATAAAATAAATGACCCAGAATCTTCTTACTTCCTTTTTAAAGCCGATAATATATAGTTTTCCGCTTACTATAACCCATCAGTATGCTCCTAAAAAACAATTGCATTATTAAACTTTAAATTTGTAAAAATATTCACGTATGCTGAATACCAGTTTCTTAATAGGATAGACAGGATTTACTATTTCATTCTATCTATTCCTTTTAAATCAACAAGCCCACTAAAGATAGTCTTTCACTCCTCACTATCTCTAAATCATTCCGTTTTCTTTCTCCTTCTTTGGTTCCTTTCCTGTCCTTATCTATATCTTATCCATTTCACAACCGGTACTACTTACTTTGTACAATCTTGCATCTTCTGATTACATACCCACTTTCCAGCTAGTCATTTAAAATCAGTATCACTAGCTATTGCATGTCTAGCACTATTGTCTATCTCACGAGTTTTTCGACCAACTCACCTAGCAGTCATCTCACAAACATTGATTATTTTTTTGATTCCTATTATATTTAGAGAAATCTCAAATTAGGGATATATACAATTGGGGATTTCAAAAAATTTCCTTATATATAGTAAGTAATTCTGCCGCCTTAATATAAACAGAATCGAAAATAATAGGTGTTATAGTGAGTTGTAGTAGAAATAGCACGATAAGCTTCCTAAAACCATAGGAATCGCCCCCTTTCTTCACTATCATTATAACACCTATACATTAGTTGTGCAAATAATATGATATTTTTTTATTAGTCCTCAGACAAGCATATTATAGAGCGTTTCATTCCCATTTAAGTTAATATAAGCTGGATCAAAACCTTCCATTCGACGAATTAAGCCTGCATAATCATGCTTATCTGCCAAAGCGATCCCAATCAATACTGGACCTGTTCCCTTACTAGCTCGCTTGATATACTCAAAACGGGTGATATCATCATTTGGCCCCAAGATATCATTTACAAACTCACGCAAAGCTCCTGGACGCTGTGGGAAATTGACCACAAAGTAATGTTTGATCCCATCATAAATCAAGGCACGCTCTTCCATTTCTGGCATACGGTTGATATCATTATTCCCTCCAGAAATGATACAACAAATGGTTTTCCCCTTGATATATTCAGCTAAAACCTCTAAAGAGGCGATACTAGCTGCTCCAGCAGGTTCTGCAACAATCCCTTGCTTAGAGTAGAGGTCAATCAAAGTTTCAGAAATCAATCCCTCATCGACACCTACCAAAGTTTGAACATGTTGACGCGTTGCTTCATAGGTCAACTGTCCTACCTTTTGCACAGCAATCCCATCCGCAAATTTGTCAATTTCTTTGAGTTTAACAGGTCCACCAGCTTCAAAAGCAGCTTTCATGGAACGCGCTCCATTAGCCTCTACCCCAATGACTTCAATTTCTGGACTTGTTTCCTTGATATAGGTAGAAACCCCGGCAATGAGACCGCCACCACCAACAGGGACCAAGACAGCATCAAAGTCAATCGATTCTTTTCGAGCTTCTTCTAAAATCTCATAAGCAACTGTTCCTTGACCCGCTTGGACATGAGTATCATCAAAGGGAGCAATAAAGGTACGATTTTCAGAGACTGTAAATTCTTGAGCTGCTTTGGCTGAGGCATCAAAGGTATCTCCAACTAGTTTAATGGTTACAAAATCCCCACCAAAAAAGCGAACCTGACCAATCTTTTGTTGCGGAGTGGTAATGGGCATAAAAATAGTAGCAGGAATTTTCATCTCATTACAAGTATAGGCAACTCCCTGCGCATGATTTCCCGCAGAAGCACAGACTACCCCACGCTCACGTTCTTCCTTGCTGAGCTGAGAAATAGCATAATAGGCACCACGAATTTTAAAGGAACGAACACGCTGGGCATTTTCTTTTTTCAAATAAATCTTAGCACCATACTTCTCCGATAAATAATGGTCGTAATCCAGTGGGGTATTCACAACCACACCATTCAAGACCTTATGAGCCTTGATAATATCTTTTGAACTTAACATATAAAACCTCTTTTTCTATAAAAAACAGTCACTAATGACTGTTTTTTTAGTTATTCATCTCCAAAAACTTCAGCAACACTTTCATGATATTTATGAGCCATACGAATTGAAAACTCTTTAGGAAGTTCATAACGATTTGTGGAAATCCAATCATATAACCATTCTGCCAAACTTTCTTCACTATCATTACGATGGAAGATAAAATAGTTTAAAACTTCTTTATATTCTACATCATTCAAATCCAGCGTGTCTACAAATTAACTACGAGAAACAAAATTAGAATCTAATTTTCTTAGTTGATCTGTCAATTCTCCCAATTGTAAATCCAACTGAAAAAATAATTTTTGCAGTTGCCTATCAGTTTCATCACATCCTGTCTTGATAGAAAACAAATTGGTAATATTCATATGATTTCAACCCCTAAATAAGTATATCTAATATCCCACGAATAGCTGAAGCTACTATTTTAAGCAAAATTCTTTGCTTTCTAATTAGTTATAGATTTTGAATGCATCATCGTCGTTTTTACCAACGAAAGGCATTGCTTTACGCAATTCTGCACCAACTTTTTCAATTTCAAGGTTAGCTGCTTGTTCACGGTAAGCAGTCAATTTTGGACGTCCAGCTTTATAGTCATTTACAAAGTCATTTGCAAATTTACCATTTTGGATGTCTGCCAAGACAGCTTTCATATTTTCTTTAACTTGCTCAGTAATCACACGTGGACCTGATACATAGTCACCGTATTCAGCAGTGTTTGAAATAGATTGACGCATTTTCTTGAATCCACCTTCATAGATCAAGTCAACGATCAATTTCATTTCGTGAAGAACTTCAAAGTAAGCCAATTCTGGAGCGTAACCTGCTTCTGTCAAGACTTCGAAACCTGCTTCGATAAGGGCAGTCAAACCACCACAAAGTACAGCTTGTTCACCAAACAAATCTTCTTCAGTTTCTTCTTTGTATGTTGTTTCAAGAAGACCTACACGAGCTGCTCCAACACCTTTACACCAGTCCATAGCAATGTTTTTCGCATTTCCTGTTGCATCTTGGTATACTGCGTAAAGAGCTGGTACACCAAATCCTTCTTCGTAAGTACGGCGTACCAAGTGCCCTGGTCCTTTAGGAGCACACATAAAGACATCTACATCCGCAGGAACTTTGATAAATTCGAAGTGAATGTTGAAACCATGAGCAAATCCAACTGCATTCCCAGCTTCCAAGTTTGGAGCGATTTCCGCTTCGTACAATTCTTGTTGGATTTCGTCTGGTGCCAAAATCATGATAACATCAGCCAATTTAGTTGCTTCTGCTACTGTGTAAGTGTCAAATCCATCTTCTTTTGCTTTGTCAAAAGATTTACCTGGACGTACACCGATGATGACATCGCGACCTGAGTCACGCAAGTTTTGAGCATGCGCATGTCCTTGTGAACCATAACCGATAACGGCGATTTTTTTACCGTCAAGTGCTGCTACTTTAACATCTTTTTCGTATTCCATTTGAACTGCCATAGTTTTTCTCTCTTTTCTATCATTTATTGCCTTTTAGGCTGGTTTAACAAATTTAAGTTGGATTTTTAGTCACGGGTAAATCCAGTTGCACCCGTTCGAGCAATATTGCGAATACCGTATGGTCGAATGACTCGTAATAGAGCTTCACTCTTTTCAGCATTTCCTGTCATCTGAATGGTAATCGAGCTTGGCGCTACGTCTACCACTGTTGCACGGAAAGGTTGAATAATCGCTAGAATCTCAGCTCGCTTCTCAGCTGGCGCTGACATCTTAACCAAAATCACCTCGCGCTCCAAATGAGGCTTGTCTGTAATATCACGAATGCGAATCACATCAATCTGACGATTGAGTTGCTTGATAATTTGCTCCACTTCATCATGAGAAGCAACATCAATAATAATGGTGATACGCGATACATTCGGATCTTCTGTTGCTCCAACAGAGATGCTTTCAATATTAACCTGACGACGAGATAAGACACCTGTAAAGCGATTGAGGACTCCTGAACGATTTTGTAGTTTTGCTGTTAACATTCTACGCATGGAACTTCACCCCCAACATCTCATGATTACTCTTACCAGCCGGTACCATTGGTAACACCTGTTCCTTACGAGAAATATCTACCTCAATTAGCATAGGAACATGCTCAGTGATGACTTCAAGGTCTTGAGCCAAGGTCTCAGGATTGTCAAACTTATAGTTTTTAATACCATAAGCCTGCGCCATCAATTGGAAATCAGGAAGGGTATCAAAGACCGACTCTGATGTTCTTCCTTCATAGAAGGATTCCTGCCACTGGCGAACCATTCCAAGTGAATGATTGTTCAGCATAACCACCTTGATTGGCACTTTGTAAATATTCAAAATAGCCAACTCCTGGTTGGTCATTTGGAAACCACCATCCCCAACAAACAAGACCACTTCCTTATCTGGGTTAGCAATTTTAGCCCCGATTGCTGCTGGAATTCCGAATCCCATGGTTCCTAAACCACCTGAAGTCACTAACTGACGTTCATTTTGGTAGGGATAATACTGGGCTGTCCACATTTGGTGTTGACCAACATCTGTTACCACAATGGCATCTCCATTCGTCAATTCACCAATGCGTTCAATAACTGCTTGCGGTTGAACCACACGCTCTTTCTTATCATAAGAACGAACACGGTTCTTGTCTTTAGTAACTTTCTCAATCCATTTCTCAGTATTGTTATGAACTGTCGGTTCTGCTAGCAACATTTGCAAGGCTTTCTTAGCATCTCCAACTACAGGAATATCTGCACTGATAATCTTGCCAATCTCGGCTGGGTCAATATCAATATGGGCAACCTTAGAATTCTTAGCAAAAGTCTTTGGATTTCCTGTCAAACGGTCATCAAAACGAGAGCCAATACTAATCATAAAGTCCGTCTCTGTCATGGCAATATTCGCTGCGAAAGAACCGTGCATCCCCCCCATTCCAAGGAAGAGTGGGTGAGTCGTTGCAATTGTTCCTTGACCTAAGAGAGTTGTTACGACTGGAATTTGATAGCGTTCTGCAAATTCATTTAATTCTGCCGCAGCCTCAGCATAACTAATTCCACCACCAGCTAACAAGACTGGCTTTTTAGCCTTGGACAATTGCTTCAAGATTTTCTTGATTTGCATATCATTTGGCTCAAGAGTCGGCTGATAGCTTGGTAGGTTCACTTCTGGTGAATAGATGAAGTCTGTTTCTAAAGCAGATACGTCTTTAGGTAGGTCAATGACGACTGGCCCTGGTCGACCTGTAGTTGCGATATGGACAGCTTCCGTAATGATACGCGGAATATCAGCTGTCTCACGAACTTGGTAATTGTACTTAGTGATTGGCATGGTAATTCCCACGATGTCTGCCTCCTGAAAGGCATCCTTCCCAATCCCTGCTCGCCCTACCTGACCTGTAAAGACCAAAAGGGGAACACTATCGCTCATGGCATCCGCAATCCCTGTAATGGCATTTGTTGCTCCTGGTCCGCTAGTAACGACGGCAACACCCAACTTTCCAGTTGATTTAGCATAACCTTCAGCTTCATGCAGACAACCTTGCTCATGGCGTCCTAGAATGTGGTGAATACCTTTAAAATTATATATCGCATCATAAAAAGGCAAGACTGCACCACCAGGATAACCAAAGATGGTATCAATTCCTAAATCACGAAGTGTTTCCAAAACTAGGTCCGAACCCGTCTTAGGAGATTCTAAACTGATTTTCTCCATTGTTCCCCTTTCTTTCCTCTTAAAAATAACTTGTTACTATCATACCATTTTTTAAAAAATTTTCAAGAGAAAAGAAGAAATTTTCTGAATTTTCTATTTTAACGTTTATTTATGAATGTTATTTTTGTTTTTATTAAAAAGATACCGTTTTCATTTACTAAAAAAGAAAAAAGAACTGATTTCTCAGTCCTTCATTAATCGGCTCTTATTCCACACTAAATAGATAGGGGTAAACAGGTTGTTGACCTTGGTGGATTTCAACTTCAAGATCCTCAAATTCTTCTGCGATTTCTTGAGCGATTTCATTGGCAAGTTCTTCGCTTCCGTCTTCACCGACATAGAAGGTTACGATTTCACTGTCTTCATCCAACATATGTTTCAAAGTTTCTGCCAAGGTTTGGTGCATGTCAGGGTTTGACACGAGGATTTTCCCATCCACCATACCTAGATTATCGTTTTCATGGATTTCTAAACCATCGATCGTTGTATCACGCACGGCTGTTGTGACGCTTCCGCTAACGACATCGCTAAGAGCAGCTGTCATACGCTCTTGGTTTTCTTCAATGGACTTGCTTGAATCAAAGGCAAGAAGACTTGTCAAACCTTGAGGAAGAGTGCGAGCCTCTACCACTACTGCTGGTTGCTCCAAAACTTCTGCCGCAGATTGAGCTGCCATGAAGATATTCTTGTTATTTGGCAGGAAGATGATGTTACGGGCATTGACCTGTTCAACAGCCTTGATAAAGTCTTCTGTTGAAGGGTTCATGGTTTGACCGCCTTCGATAACATAATCCACACCTTGAGAACGGAAGATATCTGCTAGACCTTTACCAGCCACCACAGCAATCAAAGCATACTCTTTTTCTTCAGCTGGCTTGCTAACTTGGGCAGTTTCTTTCTCAATCTGTGCTTCGTGTTGGTTACGCATATTGTCAACTTTTACCTTGACCAAGCTACCATATTTTAGACCTTCTTGCATGACAAGTCCTGGATCTTCTGTATGGACATGGACTTTGACGATTTCATCATCATTGACAACGAGGAGAGAATCTCCAAGTTCATTCAAGTAGTTACGGAATTCATCGTAGTCAAAATCTTTGGCATAGGTTGGACCTTGCTTAAGAGCTACCATGATTTCAGTACAGTAACCAAAGTTGATATCCTCAGTCGCCACATGACCAGCCACAGACTTGTGGTGCTCTGCATTGATCATTTCACTCATATTGGCAGGAGTCGCTACAAAGTCCTCAGATGCAATATATTCACCAGTAAGGGCAGAAAGGAAACCTTCGTAGATAAAGACCAATCCTTGACCACCTGAGTCCACAACGCCAACTTCCTTCAATACTGGAAGCATGTCTGGCGTTTTAGTTAGAGCTGTTTTAGCACCTTCCAAGGCTGCGCGCATGACTTCAACAGCATCATCTGTTTGCTCAGCTTTTTTCTTAGCACCGATAGCAGCCCCACGAGAAACTGTCAAAATCGTTCCTTCAACTGGTTTCATCACTGCCTTATAGGCAACTTCAACACCTGATTGGAAGGCAAGGGCCAAGTCTTGACCTGTTAACTCGTCTTTATCCTTGATGGCTTGTGAAAATCCACGGAAAAGCTGAGACATAATAACTCCTGAGTTCCCACGCGCACCCATCAAAAGCCCTTTAGCAAGAATGCTCGCTACCTCTCCAACTGTAGAAGCTGGCTTGTCTGCAACTTCTTTAGCTCCATTTTCGATGGTCATCCCCATGTTTGTTCCAGTATCTCCATCTGGAACAGGGAAGACGTTTAATGAATTGACATATTCAGCTTGCTTATTCAAGCGAGTTGATGCAGCCTGCACCATTTCTTGAAATAAGCTAGTAGTAATTTTTGACACGGTTATTCTCCTACAACTTTGATATTTTGAATGTAGACATTTACAGTCTGAGCAGTAATTCCAAGCTGGTTTTCCAAGCTAAAGGCAACACGCTCTTGAATGTTTTTTGACACTTCACTAATCTTTGTTCCGTAGCTTAACACGGTATACACATCAACTGCAATGCTTCCATCTTCGGCTGCCTTTACGACGACACCTTTGGAATAATTTTCCTTACCTAGAAGGGCTTGGAAATTATCTTTGAGGGCATTTTTACTAGCCATACCGACCACACCAAAAATTTCAGTTGCTGCTCCACCTACGACGGTTGCAATCACTTCATCTGTTAGTTCGATTTGACCATCTTTTGTATTAATTTTTACAGTCATCCTTTTTACCTCAACTAGTTGATACTCTATTTTATCATATTTCAGCCCAAGTGTAAAAGCAGAATACTGTATCAGCGGATATTTACTCTGCTTTTAAAATGATTTTTTCACTATGTCAAAAGAAAAAGACCCTGAGGTCTCCTTGCTTTTATTATTAAACGCGTTCAACTTTACCTGATTTCAAAGCGCGAGCTGAAGCCCAAACTTTTTTAGGTTTACCATCGATAAGAACAGTAACTTTTTGAAGGTTTGGTTTTACGGCACGTTTTGTTTGGTTCATCGCGTGTGAACGGTTGTTTCCTGATACAGTCTTACGACCTGTAAAGTAACATACTTTAGCCATTGTGTTTTCCTCCTATTAAATCTAATATAGCGGATGTGCTAGCACTACATACCGTACTATGTTATCACACTTTCTTCATTTTTGCAAGGGAATTGGAAGATTTTTTTATTTATTGTGATTCGAATGTGATATTGAAAGTTCTATAATGA
>NZ_VMLA01000002.1:0-23954 GCF_013276425.1 Streptococcus sp. 3874
AATGCTTTTTGATTTTAGTCTAGTATGAGCTGACTTCGTCAGTTCTATCTACAACCTCAAAACCATGCTTTGAGCAACCTGTGGCTAGTTTCCTAGTTTGCTCTTTGATTTTTATTGAGTATTAGATGTATAGTGCATTGAAGTTAAAATAGTATACTTTGGTTTCTAAGACATTGTTAGAAATTAGATTAAATTCCTTAATCGATTTGCGCATGTTTTATTTTATTTCACTATACTTTAGATTGAAAAATAAGGAATCACATAAATCGCAAGAAATAGGGAATCTGATTCGTGTTTATAACCGTTCAAAAAGAGAGGAAGCTGAAAGTGAGCCACTTAATCTTTATGTCGAAGATGAAAAGGGCAATCTCCTGGCAGGTTTGATAGTAGAGACTTTTAGAAATTGGCTAGAAATCGAGTATTTATTTGTAAAAGAGGAACTGAGAGGGCAAGGAATCGGTTCAAAACTATTGCAGCAAGCAGAAACTGAAGCTAAGAATCGAAACTGTCGTTTTGCCTTTGTCAATACCTACCAGTTTCAAGCTCTTGATTTTTATAAAAGGTATGGCTACAAGGAAGTCTTTAGGTTACAAGACTATCCCTACATTGGGCAAAGATATTATTAGCAAAAGAATCTGTAAGGTGAGTATGGAGGTATAATACAAAGAGAGGCTCGCACATAAGTATGGAGGTGGACTGATGTATATGAGTAACTATCGATAAATACCAGTTATAACCTAGAAATTGTGTCTTTCTGGGCAATATTGGGTACAATGCAATGGCAGCTGAGAAATTGGGAATCAAGGCTTATCGGGTTAAGAAAAGAAGTGATGTGGTTGATATTTTAAAACAATTTATTTAAACTAAAAACTCTCTATCTTTTTAAATTGACATTAATCCGAGATTCCCCTCTCGAGTTTTTCAGAATAGAGTGAAATCCGAAAGAAAATGGAAATAATTTTTATTAAACGCTTCCAATAGAGGTTAAAAGTTGACAAATTTAAATTTTAGGACTACACTAAGTAAGTAAATTTTATTTTAAAGGAGAATTCGTTATGAATTTAACATATTTAGGCTTATGTATTGCCTGTATGGGCGTATCTGTCGGTGAAGGTTTATTGATGAATGGACTGTTTAAATCAGTAGCACGCCAACCAGATATGCTTTCTGAGTTTCGTAGTTTGATGTTTTTAGGTGTTGCCTTTATTGAAGGAACTTTCTTTGTAACTCTTGTCTTCTCATTTATTATCAAATAAATACATGGAACGAGAAGAAAAGGGAGGATTTTAGATGGAAGAAAGTATTAATCCAATCATCTCTATTGGTCCTGTTATCTTCAATCTGACTATGTTAGCCATGACCTTGTTGATTGTGGGAGTTATTTTTGTCTTTATTTATTGGGCAAGCCGCAATATGACCTTGAAACCCAAAGGAAAGCAAAATGTACTTGAGTATGTCTATGACTTTGTTATTGGATTTACAGAACCTAACATTGGTTCGCGCTACATGAAAGATTACTCACTCTTTTTCCTTTGTTTATTTCTTTTCATGGTGATTGCCAATAACCTTGGCTTAATGACAAAGCTTCAAACGATCGATGGGACTAACTGGTGGAGTTCGCCAACCGCTAATTTACAGTATGACTTAACCTTATCTTTTCTTGTCATTTTGTTGACACATATAGAAAGCGTTCGTCGTCGTGGATTTAAAAAAAGTATAAAATCTTTTATGAGTCCTGTTTTTGTCATACCGATGAATATCTTGGAAGAATTTACAAACTTCTTATCTTTGGCTTTGCGGATTTTTGGGAATATCTTTGCAGGAGAGGTCATGACGAGTTTGTTACTTCTTCTTTCCCACCAAGCTATTTATTGGTATCCAGTAGCCTTTGGAGCTAATTTGGCTTGGACTGCATTTTCTGTCTTTATTTCCTGCATCCAAGCTTATGTCTTTACTCTTTTGACATCTGTGTATTTAGGGAATAAGATTAATATTGAAGAGGAATAGAAAGGAGTAACTGATGCACGTAACAGTAGGTGAATTGATTGGTAATTTTATTTTAATCACTGGCTCTTTTATTCTTTTGCTAGTCTTGATTAAAAAATTTGCATGGTCTAATATTACAGGCATTTTCGAAGAAAGAGCTGAAAAAATTGCTACTGATATTGACAGTGCTGAAGAAGCCCGTCAAAAAGCAGAAGTATTGGCCCAAAAACGTGAAGATGAATTGGCAGGCAGTCGCAAAGAAGCCAAGACAATCATTGAAAATGCAAAGGAAACAGCTGAGCAAAGTAAGGCTAGTATCTTAGCAGATGCTAAACTAGAAGCAGGACGCTTAAAAGAAAAAGCAAACCAAGAAATTGCTCAAAACAAAGCTGAAGCTTTACAAAGCGTTAAGGGTGAGGTTGCAGATTTGACCATCAGCTTGGCTGGTAAAATCATCTCACAAAACCTTGATGGTCATGCCCATAAAGCACTCATTGATCAGTATATCGATCAGCTAGGAGAAGCTTAATGGACAAGAAAACAGTAAAGGTAATTGAAAAATACAGCATGCCTTTTGTCCAATTGGTACTTGAAAAAGGAGAAGAAGACCGTATCTTTTCAGACTTGACTCAAATCAAGCAAGTTGCTGAAGAAACAGGTCTGCCTTCTTTTTTAAAACAAGTGGCAGTAGACGAGTCGGATAAGGAAAAAACAATTGCTTTTTTCCAAGACTCTGTGTCACCTTTAATACAAAACTTTATCCAGGTTCTGGCCTACAATCACAGAGCAAATCTTTTCTATGATGTGCTTGTAGATTGCTTGAACCGACTTGAAAAAGAAACAAATCGATTTGAAGTGACGATTACTGCTGCTCATCCTTTAACAGATGAACAAAAGAGTCGTTTGCTCCCTTTGATTGAGAAAAAAATGTCTCTGAAAGTAAGGAGTGTAAAAGAAGAAATCGATGAAAGTCTCATTGGTGGTTTTGTCATTTTTGCCAATCACAAGACAATTGATGTGAGTATTAAACAACAACTTAAAGTTGTTAAAGAAAATTTGAAATAGAAAGTGGTGTTCTTTTGGCAATTAACGCACAAGAAATCAGCGCTTTAATTAAGCAACAAATTGAAAATTTCAAACCCAATTTTGATGTGACTGAAACAGGTGTTGTAACCTATATCGGGGACGGTATCGCGCGTGCTCATGGCCTTGAAAATGCCATGAGTGGAGAGTTGTTGATTTTTGAAAACGGCTCTTATGGTATGGCTCAAAACTTGGAGTCAACAGACGTTGGTATTATCATCCTAGGTGACTTTACAGATATCCGTGAAGGCGATACAATTCGTCGTACAGGTAAAATCATGGAAGTCCCAGTAGGTGAAAGTCTGATTGGTCGTGTTGTGGATCCGCTAGGTCGTCCAGTTGACGGTCTTGGAGAAATCCACACTGATAAAACTCGTCCAGTAGAAGCACCAGCTCCTGGTGTTATGCAACGTAAGTCAGTCTCAGAACCATTGCAAACTGGTTTGAAAGCTATTGACGCCCTTGTACCGATTGGTCGTGGTCAACGTGAGTTGATTATCGGTGACCGTCAGACAGGGAAAACAACCATTGCGATTGATACAATCTTGAACCAAAAAGGTCAAGATATGATCTGTATCTATGTTGCGATTGGACAAAAAGAATCAACAGTTCGTACGCAAGTAGAAACACTTCGTCAGTACGGTGCCTTGGACTACACAATCGTTGTGACAGCCTCTGCTTCACAACCATCACCATTGCTCTTCCTAGCTCCTTATGCTGGGGTTGCCATGGCGGAAGAATTTATGTACCAAGGCAAGCATGTTTTGATCGTTTATGATGATTTATCAAAACAAGCGGTAGCTTATCGTGAACTGTCTCTCTTGCTTCGTCGTCCTCCAGGTCGTGAAGCCTTCCCAGGGGATGTTTTCTACCTTCACAGCCGTTTGCTTGAGCGCTCAGCTAAAGTTTCTGATGAACTTGGTGGTGGATCAATTACAGCCCTACCATTTATCGAGACACAAGCAGGAGATATCTCTGCCTATATCGCAACCAACGTGATTTCTATCACTGATGGACAAATCTTCCTTGGCGATGGCCTCTTCAATGCGGGGATTCGTCCAGCCATCGATGCGGGTTCATCTGTATCACGTGTAGGTGGTTCTGCACAAATCAAAGCCATGAAGAAGGTTGCTGGTACACTTCGTATCGACCTTGCTTCATACCGTGAGTTGGAAGCCTTCACTAAGTTTGGTTCTGACTTGGATGCGGCAACACAGGCCAAGTTGAACCGTGGACGTCGTACAGTTGAGGTCTTGAAACAACCTGTTCACAAACCATTACCTGTTGAGAAACAAGTAACCATTCTTTATGCTTTGACACATGGTTTCTTGGATACTGTTCCAGTAGATGATATTGTTCGTTTCGAGGAAGAGTTCCATGCCTTCTTTGATGCTCAACATCCAGAGATTTTGGAAACCATTCGTGATACAAAAGACTTGCCAGAAGAAGCAGTCTTGGATGCTGCGATTACAGAGTTTCTCAATCAATCTAGCTTCCAATAAGAATAGAGGTGTCAGATGGCAGTATCTCTAAATGATATTAAAACAAAAATCGCCTCAACAAAAAATACGAGTCAAATCACAAATGCCATGCAAATGGTATCGGCTGCTAAGCTAGGTCGCTCTGAAGAAGCTGCTCGTAACTTCCAAGTTTACGCTCAGAAAGTGCGCAAGCTCTTGACAGATATCCTCCATGGTAATGGAGCTGGTGGTTCAACCAATCCCATGTTGATTAGCCGTCCTGTGAAGAAGACAGGCTATATCGTTATCACTTCAGACCGCGGTTTGGTTGGAGGTTATAATTCCTCTATTCTGAAAGCCGTTATGGAGTTGAAAGAAGAATACCACCCAGACGGTACAGGTTTTGAAATAATCTGTATTGGTGGAATGGGAGCTGATTTCTTTAAGGCTCGTGGTATTCAACCACTTTATGAACTACGTGGCTTGGCAGACCAACCTAGCTTTGATCAAGTTCGTAAGATTATTTCAAAAACTGTTGAAATGTACCAAAATGAACTCTTTGATGAGCTTTATGTTTGCTACAACCACCATGTCAATACGCTAACCAGTCAAATGCGTGTGGAACAAATGCTTCCGATTGTTGACTTGGATCCAAATGAAGCGGATGAAGACTACAGCTTGACTTTTGAATTGGAAACCAGCCGAGAAGAAATTTTGGAGCAGTTATTGCCTCAGTTTGCAGAAAGTATGATTTACGGTGCCATTATCGATGCCAAGACAGCTGAGAATGCTGCTGGTATGACAGCCATGCAAACAGCGACAGATAATGCTAAGAAAGTCATCAATGATTTGACAATTCAGTATAACCGTGCCAGACAGGCGGCGATTACACAAGAAATTACAGAAATTGTAGCAGGAGCTAGTGCCTTAGAATAGGCTCTAGTCCAGTTCGTATGAAAATGAACTTATACTCAATGAAAATCAAAGAGCAAACTAGGAAGCTAGCCGCAGGCTGTACTTGAGTACGGCAAGGCGACGCTGACGTGGTTTGAAGAGATTTGCGAAGAGTATTAGGACCTAGTTTAGCTAGGAACCGACAGTATCTTATATAGAATAGGAGAAGGAGATGAGTTCAGGTAAAATTGCTCAGGTTATCGGTCCCGTTGTAGACGTCTTGTTTGCAGCAGGGGAAAAACTTCCTGAGATTAACAATGCACTTGTCGTCTACAAAAATGACGAAAGAAAAACAAAAATCGTCCTTGAAGTAGCCTTGGAGTTGGGAGATGGTATGGTCCGTACTATCGCCATGGAATCAACAGATGGGTTGACTCGTGGAATGGAAGTATTGGACACAGGTCGTCCAATCTCTGTGCCAGTAGGTAAAGAAACTTTGGGACGTGTCTTCAACGTTTTGGGAGATACCATTGACTTGGAAGCTCCTTTTACAGAAGACGCAGAGCGTCAGCCAATTCATAAAAAAGCTCCAACTTTTGATGAGTTGTCTACCTCTTCTGAAATCCTTGAAACAGGGATCAAGGTTATCGACCTTCTTGCCCCTTACCTTAAAGGTGGTAAAGTTGGACTGTTCGGTGGTGCCGGAGTTGGTAAAACCGTCTTAATCCAAGAATTGATTCACAACATTGCCCAAGAACACGGTGGTATTTCAGTATTTACTGGTGTTGGGGAACGTACTCGTGAGGGAAATGACCTTTACTGGGAAATGAAAGAATCAGGCGTTATCGAGAAAACAGCCATGGTATTTGGTCAGATGAATGAGCCACCAGGAGCACGTATGCGTGTTGCCCTTACTGGTTTGACAATCGCTGAATACTTCCGTGATGTAGAAGGCCAAGACGTGCTTCTCTTTATCGATAATATCTTCCGTTTCACTCAGGCTGGTTCAGAAGTATCTGCCCTTTTGGGTCGTATGCCATCAGCCGTTGGTTACCAACCAACCCTTGCTACAGAAATGGGTCAATTGCAAGAACGTATTACATCAACCAAGAAGGGTTCTGTAACCTCTATCCAGGCTATCTATGTGCCAGCGGATGACTATACTGACCCAGCGCCAGCAACAGCCTTCGCTCACTTGGATTCAACAACAAACTTGGAACGTAAGTTGGTACAATTGGGTATCTACCCAGCCGTTGACCCACTTGCTTCAAGTTCACGTGCCTTGGCACCTGAAATCGTTGGAGAAGAGCACTATGCAGTTGCTGCAGAAGTAAAACGTGTCCTCCAACGTTACCATGAGTTGCAAGATATCATTGCTATCCTCGGTATGGATGAGCTTTCTGATGAAGAAAAGACCTTGGTTGCACGTGCCCGTCGTATCCAGTTCTTCTTGTCACAAAACTTCAACGTTGCGGAGCAATTTACTGGTCAGCCTGGTTCATATGTTCCAGTTGCTGAAACGGTACGTGGATTTAAAGAAATCCTTGATGGTAAATACGACCACTTGCCAGAAGATGCCTTCCGTGGTGTAGGTTCTATCGAAGATGTGATTGCAAAAGCTGAAAAAATGGGATTTTAAGAGGTAATCTATGGCTCAGTTAACTGTCCAGATCGTGACACCAGATGGTCTCGTCTATGATCACCATGCCAGCTATGTATCGGTTCGAACTCTGGATGGTGAGATGGGGATCTTGCCACGACATGAAAATATGATTGCGGTTTTAGCAGTTGATGAAGTAAAGGTAAAACGTATTGATGACGAAGATCACGTGAACTGGATTGCAGTAAACGGTGGCGTTATTGAAATTGCCAATGATATGATTACAATCGTTGCTGACTCTGCAGAACGTGCTCGTGATATCGATATCAGTCGTGCAGAACGTGCCAAACTTCGTGCAGAACGTGCAATTGAAGAAGCACAAGACAAACACTTGATTGACCAAGAACGTCGTGCGAAGATTGCACTGCAACGTGCCATTAACCGTATTAATGTCGGAAATAGACTATAAGAAAAAATGAACTTGAAAATTCCAAGTTCATTTTTTTATGGTGTTTTATACTCAATAAAAATCAAAAAGCAAACATAGGAAGTTAGCCATAGGTTGCTCAAAACATAGTTTTGAGGTTGTGGATAGAANNTTGAAGAGATTTTTGAAGAGTATTAAGGAGCAAAACGGATGCAGACTGCTTCGGGAACATGGAAGTCGTTGGAGAGTTCTGCTAGACGACCATTGTCACAATTACGTTTAAAGACAGTTGCATTGTCAGAGTCTTGGTGGACAGCAATGAGAAATTTTTGGTCAGGTGTCAAATCAAAATCACGTGGAGTCTGACCATGTGTTGGAACGATTTCTAATAACTCTAAGCTACCGTCCGCAAGGATTGTATATACTGCGATAGAATCATGACCACGGTTAGAAGCGTAGAGGTATTTACCGTCTTTAGAGAGACGAATAGCAGCAGTAGCATTAAAACCTTCGTAAGCTTCTGGTAAAGTTGAAATCACTTGCATGCGTTCAAATTCACCAACGCCATCGTAGATTAAAATCTCGATAGTACTATTGAGTTCACAAATGAGATAAGCGATTTTATAGTGGTTATGGAAAACGATATGACGAGAACCAGCTCCAGGAATACTATTGTAGGTATAGAGTTTAGATAATTTCCCTTCTTGATCAAGGTCATAAGTGATAACTTGGTCAGTACCCAAATCACAGGTCACTAGATAGTGGTCAGGTGTTAAATCTGTATAGTGAACATGGGGGGAAGCTTGATTTTCATGTGGACCTTGGCCACTGTGTTGATCTACATCACTAAGTAAAAGACTCCCATCATTCTGACGTTTATAAACCAGTACCTGTCCTTTATGGTAGTTGGCTGCGTAAACCAAATCACGCTTTTCATCGACAGCAACATAACAGTGGGGGGCTCCTTTTTCAACGACGTGATTTAATAAAGTCCCGTCAGTTTGATAGGCTGCAATTCCCCCCTTATCGTCTTGACTACCAACGGTGTATAAATGTTGGTGCTGGTCAAAGGCAAGGTAGGTTGGACTTGGCTCAGCTGCAAAAAGTTCTAGGTTTGAAAGCTGACCAGTTTCTGTATCAAAGTCAGCCGTGTAAATCCCTTGGGAAGTCCGACGTGTATAAGTTCCAAAATAAACAGTTTCTTTCATAACGTTACCTCTATATAAAGATAAGACTATTATATCACAAAAACAAGCCAATTAAAGACATCCAATTAGATGTAAGCACTTTAAAAAAGAGTTATTTTGATTTAAAAATGGTATAATGAGAGAACGATAGAAAGGAAGTATTTATGGAGCAAAAAGAGAAACATTTTAGCCTATCTTGGTTTTTTAAGTGGTTTTTAGATAACAAGGCCATTACGGTATTTTTAGTAACCTTATTATTGGGACTCAATCTTTTTATTTTAAGTAAGATTAGTTTTCTATTTTCACCTGTTTTAGACTTTTTAGCAGTTGTGATGTTGCCAGTCATTTTGTCTGGTTTGTTATATTATTTGTTGAATCCTATTGTTGATTGGATGGAGAAGCATAAGGTTAATCGTGTTATAGCTATCACTATTGTCTTTGTTATCATCGCTCTCTTTATCATTTGGGGCTTGGCAGTCGCCATTCCAAATCTGCAACGTCAGGTTTTGACCTTTGCAAGAAACGTTCCTGTTTACTTAGAAGATATAGATAGGATTGTTAATGGATTGGTAGCCCAGCACCTGCCAGATGATTTCAGACCTCAATTAGAGCAAGTTTTGACCAATTTTTCTAGCCAGGCTACAGTTTGGGCGAGCAAGGTTTCATCTCGGGCAGTCAACTGGGTGAGTGCCTTTATTAGTGGGGCTTCTCAAGTGATTGTTGCCTTGATTATCGTTCCGTTCATGCTCTTTTATCTCTTGCGTGATGGGAAAGGCTTGCGTAACTATTTGACCCAATTTATGCCAAGAAAATTGAAGGAACCTGTTGGACAAGTTTTATCAGATGTGAATCAACAGTTGTCCAACTATGTTCGAGGGCAAGTAACAGTGGCTATTATTGTAGCAGTAATGTTTATTATCTTCTTTAAGATTATCGGTCTACGTTATGCGGTTACGCTTGGTGTTACTGCTGGTATTTTAAATCTGGTTCCTTATCTTGGTAGCTTCCTAGCCATGCTTCCTGCCCTAGTTTTGGGCTTGATTGCTGGGCCAGTCATGCTTTTGAAAGTAGTGATTGTCTTTATCGTAGAACAAACTATTGAAGGCCGTTTTGTCTCTCCATTGATTTTGGGAAGTCAATTAAACATCCATCCCATTAATGTTCTCTTTGTTTTGTTAACTTCAGGATCTATGTTTGGTATCTGGGGAGTTTTACTTGGTATTCCAGTTTATGCCTCTGCTAAGGTTGTCATTTCAGCCATTTTCGAATGGTATAAGGCAGTCAGTGGTCTATATGAATTAGAGGGCGAGGAAGTCAAAAGTGAACAATAGTCAACAGATGTTACAGGCTTTGGAGGAGCAAGATTTAGCCAAGGCTGAGCACTATTTCGTCAAAGCTTTAGAAAATGATCCAAGTGACCTTCTGTATGAGTTGGCAACTTATCTTGAAGGAATTGGTTTTTATCCTCAGGCAAAGGAGATTTACCTGAAAATTGTAGAGGATTTCCCAGAGCTTCATCTTAATCTAGCTGCAATTGCTAGCGAGGATGGTCAAATCGAAGAAGCCTTTGCTTATCTTGAGGAAATCCAAGCTGACAGTGACTGGTATGTTTCGGCTTTGGCTTTGAAGGCAGATCTTTACCAGATGGAAGGTTTGACAGATGTGGCGCGTGAGAAATTGCTGGAGGCTTTGACCTACTCAGAGGATCCTCTCTTGATATTGGGTTTGGCAGAGTTGGATAGTGAGTTGGAAAATTACCAAGAGGCCATTCAAGGCTATGCCCAGTTAGATAATCGTACTATTTATGAGCAAACGGGCATTTCCACCTATCAACGAATTGGTTTTGCCTATGCCCAGTTAGGGAAATTTGAAACGGCTACTGAGTTTTTAGAAAAAGCCCTGGAGTTAGAATACGATGACCTAACAGCTTTTGAGTTGGCCAGCCTTTACTTTGATCAAGAAGAATACCAAAAAGCCACCCTTTACTTTAAGCAGCTTGATACCATTTCTCCTGACTTTGAAGGCTATGAATATGGTTATAGCCAGGCCTTACATAAGGAACATCAAGTTCAAGAAGCCCTGCGTATCGCTAAGCAAGGCTTAGAGAAAAATCCCTTTGAAACTCGCCTCTTGCTAGCTGCTTCGCAATTCTCTTATGAATTGCATGATGCAAGTGGGGCAGAAAATTATCTCCTAACAGCTAAAGAAGACGCTGAGGATACAGAAGAAATCTTGCTTCGTTTAGCCACTATTTATCTGGAGCAGGAGCGTTATGAGGATATTCTAGACTTGCAGAGCGATGAGCCAGAAAATCTCTTGACCAAGTGGATGATTGCTCGTTCCTATCAAGAAATGGACGATTTGGATACTGCCTATGAGCATTACCAAGAGTTGGCAGGAGATTTAAAGGACAATCCAGAGTTTTTGGAACACTATATCTATGTCTTGCGTGAATTGGGCTACTTTGAGGAAGCAAAAGTCAATGCACAAGCTTACTTAAAACTGGTTCCAGATGATGTGCAAATGCAAGAACTGTTTGAGAGATTGTAAGAATGTTTAAACATATAGAACTGTAGTTTATCTCTTTTGATAGCTACGGTTTTTATTTGTATATGATAGAATTTTTTTGCAAAAATGGTTGGTTATTTTGTTTATTCATGCTATAATAGGAACAATTACTTTTAGGAGGTGCAGTATGTCTTATTTATTTGAGATATTACCGAGTTTACTGAATGGTGCGAGCACGACTGTACAGGTCTTTGCACTGGTCTTGCTATTTTCGATTCCTTTGGGCGTTTTGATTGCCTTTGCCTTGCAAGTCCATTGGAAGCCCCTCCATTATCTGATTAACATTTACATCTGGGTTATGCGTGGCACCCCCTTGCTCTTGCAATTGATTTTTATTTATTATGTGCTCCCAAGTATTGGGATTCGTTTAGACCGCCTTCCTGCAGCTATTATTGCCTTTGTTTTGAATTATGCGGCTTACTTTGCAGAAATTTTCCGTGGGGGAATTGACACTATTCCAAGAGGACAGTATGAGGCAGCCAAGGTCTTGAAGTTTAGCCCTTTTGACACAGTGCGCTATATTATCTTGCCCCAAGTGACCAAGATTGTTCTTCCTAGTGTCTTTAACGAAGTTATGAGTTTGGTCAAGGATACCTCTCTGGTCTATGCTCTAGGAATTTCTGATCTTATCTTGGCTAGTCGAACAGCTGCCAACCGTGATGCTAGTCTGGTTCCTATGTTCTTGGCAGGAGCCATTTACTTGATTTTGATTGGGATTGTGACAATTATTTCCAAAAAAGTTGAGAAGAAGTATAGTTATTATAGATAGGAGGCTGCCATGTTAGAATTACGAAATATCAATAAAGTCTTTGGAGATAAACAAATCCTGTCTAATTTCAGTCTAAGTATTCCTGAAAAGCAAATCCTGGCTATCGTTGGACCTTCTGGTGGAGGTAAGACAACTCTTTTACGTATGCTTGCAGGTCTTGAAACTATTGATTCAGGGCAAATCTTTTATAATGGAGATTCCTTAGAGCTGGATGAATTACAGAAGCGCAATCTACTGGGATTTGTCTTCCAAGATTTTCAACTGTTCCCTCATTTATCAGTTCTGGACAATTTGACCTTATCGCCTGTGAAGACCATGGGAATGAAGCAGGAGGAGGCTGAGAAGAAGGCGAGTGGACTCTTGGAACAGTTAGGATTAGGAGGACACGCAGATGCCTATCCTTTCTCGCTATCTGGTGGGCAAAAGCAGCGGGTGGCTTTGGCGCGTGCTATGATGATTGACCCAGAAATCATTGGCTACGATGAACCAACTTCTGCCCTGGATCCAGAATTACGCTTGGAAGTGGAAAAACTGATCTTGCAAAATAGGGAACTTGGCATGACCCAGATTGTGGTAACCCATGATTTGCAGTTTGCTGAAAATATCGCAGATGTATTATTGAAAGTAGAACCTAAATAGGAGGAAAAATGGATGAAAAAATGGATGCTTGTATTAGTCAGTCTGATGACTGCTTTGTTCTTAGTAGCTTGTGGGAAAAATACTAGCGAAACTAGTGGAGATAATTGGTCTAAGTACGAGTCTAACAAGTCTATTACTATTGGATTTGATAGCACTTTTGTTCCAATGGGATTTGCTCAGAAAGATGGTTCTTATGCAGGATTTGATATTGATTTAGCTACAGCTGTTTTTGAAAAATACGGAATCACAGTAAACTGGCAACCGATTGATTGGGATTTGAAAGAAGCTGAATTGACAAAAGGAACGATTGATCTGATTTGGAATGGCTATTCCGCTACCGACGAACGCCGTGAAAAGGTAGCATTCAGTAACTCATATATGAAGAATGAGCAGGTATTGGTGACCAAGAAATCATCTGGTATCACGACTGCAAAGGATATGGATGGAAAGACATTAGGAGCTCAAGCTGGTTCATCTGGTTATGCGGACTTTGAAGCAAACCCAGCGATTTTAAAGGATATTGTCGCTAATAAGGAAGCGAATCAATACCAAACCTTTAATGAAGCCTTGATTGATTTGAAAAATGATCGAATTGATGGTCTATTGATTGACCGTGTCTATGCAAATTATTATTTAGAAGCAGAAGGTGTTTTAAACGATTATAATGTCTTTACAGTTGGACTAGAAACAGAAGCTTTTGCGGTTGGAGCCCGTAAGGAAGATACAACTCTGGTTAAGAAGATAAATGAAGCTTTTTCTAGTCTTTACAAGGACGGCAAGTTCCAAGAAATCAGCCAAAAATGGTTTGGAGAAGATGTAGCAACCAAAGAAGTAAAAGAAGGACAGTAAGATAAAATAGTGGCTGAGACTGCGTTTTGATTAGCAAAACGCAGTTTTTTGTAATCTAGGAAAACGATAATAGCGATTGAATCTGGATAATTGAATATGGAATAGCCCACTGTGATTTCTAAACCATTGTTAAAAATTGATTTGACTTCCAAAATTAAAATGTTCTGTAATGAAATGCTGATGTAACTGTTTTAGGAACAATAAAACGCATAATATCAAGGTTTTCTGGCACCTTATATTATGCGTTTTTGTGATTTTAAGACTTGTTAGCTGATTTTTTACAATCCTGCGAAATCTTTGATTTCTTGTGCTGACATTGAAGAGTCGCAACGGACATTGATTTGTCCATCCGCAACGTGAACAAATCCTGGTACAGTTGGGATTCCATAGCGTGAGCGGAATGCTTGCAACTCATTGAGTTGGCTTGCTTCTTCACTGTTGATGAAGTAGATGTGGGCTTTGGTTTCAGCTACGACACCTGACAATGTACCTGCAAATTTACGGCAGTAAGGGCAAGTTTTGCGACCGATAAAGAAGGTTGCAGTTTCTTTTTTATCAAGAGCTTCTTGCGCACGCGCAACTGTAGTGACTTCAAGGTCTTTGATGTTATCTAAAAATTGTTCCATGAGATTACCTCGCTTTCATTGATAAGTCTAGTATGCCATAAAGTTTCTAAAATTGCTTAGATTTGATACGAAAAAAAGATGAGATTGGTTTGTCTCATCTTTTATAGGACTTTATTTTACAAAAGCATTGATTTCTGCTTCGATGTTAGCAATTTTAGCTTGTGATTCTTCGTTTGTTTCCCCTACAACTGCAATGTAGAACTTGATTTTTGGTTCTGTACCTGAAGGGCGAACAGCAATCCATGAACCGTCAGCAAGTGTATATTTCAACACATCACTTGGAGGAGTTGTCAAGTTTGTAACAGTACCGTCAGCTGCAGTAGCAGTTTGAGCTTTAAAGTCTTCTACGACAGTGATAGCCGTTGCGTTCCATTCTTTTGGAGCATTGTTACGGAATTTAGCCATAATCGCTTTGATTTGTTCAGCACCATCGACACCTGAAAGGGTAACAGAGATTGTCTTTTCTGCATAATAGCCGTACTCTTTATAGATTTCTTCGATACCGTCAGCAAGGGTCAAACCACGTGAACGGTAGTAGGCAGCAAGTTCAGCAACGACAAGAACGGCTTGGATAGCGTCTTTATCACGTACGAATGGTTTAATCAAGTAACCGAAGCTTTCTTCAAATCCCATCATGTATGTGTGATTGTGTTTTTCTTCGAATTCTTGGATTTTTTCAGCGATGAATTTGAAACCAGTCAGAACGTTGAACATGGTTGCGCCGTAGCTTTCAGCAATCTTCGTTACCAAGTCAGTTGATACGATCGATTTGCAAAGGGCTGCATTTTCAGGAAGAGTTCCAGCGTTTTTGTGGGCTTCCAAGATGTATTTTGCCATGATAGCACCGATTTGGTTACCTGAAAGGTTGAGGTAGCTACCATCTTTTTGAAGAACTTCAACACCAACACGGTCAGCATCAGGGTCAGTTGCCACAAGAACATCTGCACCAACTTGACGACCAAGTTCTTCAGCAAGTGCAAAGGCTGCTTGGCTTTCTGGGTTTGGAGATTTTACAGTTGAGAAGTCTGGGTCAGCAGTTGCTTGCGCTTCAACGACTTGAACAGAGTCAAATCCTGCTTGGGCAAGAGCACGACGAGCCAACATTTCACCAGTACCATGAAGTGGTGTGTAGACAATCTTCATGTCTTTACCAAATTCTTCAATCAAGGCTGGGTTGATGTTAACGTCCTTCACTTCTTTGAGGTATTCCACATCGACAGCTTCGCCGATAACTTCAATCAAGCCAGAAGCTTTTTCAGATTCCACATCAGCAACTTCTACCGCAAATGGGTTTTCGATTGCACGGATATAAGTAGTCAAAGCGTCTGCGTCGTGTGGAGGCATTTGTCCACCGTCTTCACCGTAAACCTTGTAACCGTTAAATGGTGCAGGGTTGTGACTGGCTGTGACCATGATACCCGCGAAACAGTTGAGGTGACGAACTGCAAATGAGAGTTCTGGAGTTGGACGAAGGCTTTCAAATACATAAGATTTGATACCGTGTTTAGCAAGAACTGCCGCAGATTCAAAGGCAAACTCAGGTGAGAAGTGACGGCTATCGTAGGCGATTGCTACACCGCGTTCTTTCTCGTTTCCACCTTTTGACTCAATCAAACGAGCCAATCCTTCAGTAGCTTGACGAACAACGTAGATGTTGATGCGGTTTGTACCAGCACCAATCAAGCCACGCATACCTGCAGTACCAAATTCAAGATTTGTATAGAAGGCATCTTCCTTTGTTTTTTCGTCCATATTTTCCAAATCTTGACGAAGATAGTCAGGAAGCTCCGCAAAATCAACCCATTTCTGGTAATTTTCTTGGTAAGACATTAAAATTCTCCTTTTTGTAAATTGTTTTAACCGTTCACATTATAGCACTTTTTAGCATTTTAGTAAAACGGTAGCATAAGTTTTTAGTCAATGAGCGAAGAAGACTGTACTATTCATAATTTTGATTTAAGTGTGTTAATTACAAACCGAAATGACAAGTCAAGTTTATCCTATTTGTAGTCTCTAAAAAATTGAAATTAAACCTTATTCGTTGTATAATTTAAAATGAGGATTATTATATAAGATCTGTTATAATATATATCTTTTGATATATATATATATATGGAGGTAGTCATGAATAGTCCAGAAAAACAATTAAAATACAGTATTCGAAAAGTGAGTGTCGGTGCAGCTAGTGTTGTCATTGGGGCGCTCTATCTTTTGATGGGAGCTGGGATTGCTCATGCTGAGGGCGTGGAGTCAGCGAGGGAAGCTGAGAGGACAGCAAACCCGACAGATCCAGGACAGTCTGGAATTGGAGAGCCAGAAAACAAGACTGACCTCAGTCATACTGATGCAGCAGCAAACACCTATAATGCTCCCGTAGCTGACAATCCGCTAGTAACTCCAGAAAGTACGAAACCTCGTACTCGTAGTAAAAGAGAATTAGCTGATGGGGAGTCAAGTGATTCATCGAATGGAGCTACAGGAACTGAATCAGAGCCGACTTCTGGAAATGAGGGAGGTTCAGACACAGCAGATACTGATTCAGATTTACTGGATGCCAATCGTAAGGGTGACACAGTAAAAGAACACCAGCCCGGGGTCATTGTGCCTAAAGATGGAGAGACAGGTGGGGATGATAAGAATGCCCATCTGAAATTTGATACTCCTAAGGAAAATCTGACTCTCGAACAATTATGGGATATTGTAAAAAATATGCCAGACGACTTCCAAAATAATGAACGTTCTTACTTGCGTAGTATGAACACCCTTGGGGATGCTCTTAGATTTAAAAACGGCAAAGTCAGTGAAGATGGTACAGGAGATAAATTACAAGATGGTGAAATAAGAGAACTTGATTCTTTCGGTGGATGGACAGCGATTGCAGGTAAAGATGGCAGACCAGGTAAATTCGTTATTGGTAAGAAAAATGCAGATGGTTACTTTACAGGTTGGTATAAGAAAGAAGATGGTACGATTGAACAAGGTGGTATGCTTGGGGCAGATGCCTTAGATAACATCTTTGTGCACGAACAAGCATTAGACCGTCGTTTTAAATACATGCTTATGCTTGTTAAAGGACGTACACGAGCTAATCGTGACGAGACGGTTTCAGATAATTCGAAGTATGATCCACGTGCTCAAAATGAACGTGCTAATAAGAACTCCACCGAATTTAAGAATCTCCCATTTTTAGAAAAAGATAAGTATAATAAATATTCTCCAGGTGTAGTTGGATATAATGGGATAGAGAAGCAGTTTACTGCCTTTTCTCCTGGCTTCGGAAGCCGTGTTCGTGTGGAATTTGTGACAGGATATATCTCAGATATTAATGGTTCTAAAGGAACCTATCGAGTAGTCATTAAAACTAAGGATACTGCTGGCCAAGAGAAGACGGTATACGATGAAACCATTCACCGTGTAGCCGAAATCGTTCAAAATGAAAACTTGTACAAAAAAGGTTTAAATGTAGAACTGGCGAATTTCCAAATTTCCAAATTTTTTAAAGATGAGTTTAAATCTCGTGTTAATAAAATTCGTAATGAGAAAATAAAATTTACTCCATTACACCGTAAACCCAGAAGATATTATACAGAAGAAGATACCAAACTGTACAATCAATTGGAAGCAGAAGCTAGGGAAGAAGTTAAAAAACAAGGCGATATTGTATTAAATGTTACGGAAGACTTCTTAAGTATAGAAAAATCAAAAGAAAGAGATTCAGAGTGGGGAAAAACATTCACAAGCACATCTCAGTCAACTTCAAAGCTATCAAACGAATTAAATAATTTATTGAAAGTTGCTGATAAAGATACTCCTAATACCCCAACTTGGCTAAACTCAAGCACTCCTCCAGCTAAAGCTGATGACAGAGTATATAAACTACTGAGGACTCTTATACCAGGTGCTAAGAAAATTACCTATCATGTTAAGGATGATCAGCTAGAAGTAGAAACAGAAAAATACACCTATCTCGCCGCTAGAAATGGTAGTAAGGAAGCAGGTATTCAAGGGTCAGATATAGAAGCAACTGCAAGTGCAGATACATATGGTGTTGATTCCCAAACCTTTGAGAGAGACAATACAAATACAAAAGCAAATAACCTTAATAAAGGTTGGGCTAGATCTGATTCTGAAGACTTCAAACATTTCTCACACTTTGTAGGGGTAGACAAAGGAATTGTGCGAACGAATGTACTGACTGATAAACAACTATCTGATAAGATTAAGGACGCAGTGGGTCCTGGAGATAGCAATCTAGGAAAAGGTGGCTACTTCTCTACTGGGGATGTTTTATTAGCAAAAGATGTTGTTTCTTATACCGTACAAGTATTTTCAGAGAATAATGACAGAGTAGGGGTAAATCCTCAAAGTCACCGTGTTCAGTATAATCTTCCAATTCTCGCTGACTTTTCAGTCATCCAAGATACTGTGGAACCATCACGAACCGTTGTTGAAAAAATCATTCCAAAACTAAATATTCCCGAAGAAGAGAAAAAGAAAATAACCGAAGAAATCAAGAAAAAGAAGAAAACCTCAGAATTGGCAGAACTAATCTCAGGAAATGTGAAAGTTCGCTATGTTGATGAACAAGGGCATTTGCTATCATTGAAAAATGATACTGGAATTGGAGAAAAAGAAAGTGACGGAACCTACATTACCAATAAAAAACAACTGATTGGTACTAGCTATAATGTCACAGATAAAAAACTCAGCACTATCTCAACGACTAATGGGAAACATTATAGAGTCAAAAGAGATTTGGGGGAAAATTCTGCCCCTACTGAAGGAAATATCGTAAGCGGGGTAAGAACGGTAACTTATGTATATGAGGAACGTGAAGCGCCTACTACTGCTACAGTAACAGCCAATTACTATAAAGAAGGTACCCAAGAGAAGTTGGCAGAGTCTGTTGTACAAGCTGATTTAGCGATAGGTTCTGAGTATACTACAGAAGCAAAAGTTATTGAAGGAAAAACAACAACTGAGGACAAAGAAGACCGAGTTATCACAAGGAAAACAACATACACCTTGGTAGCAACTCCTGAAAATGCCACAGGAACTGTACCAGAAGACGGTGCAACCGTTAACTACTACTACCGTGAGAATGTTGAGGAAACAGTGGTTCCTAAAACAGCCACCACTACTGAGACGAAGACTATAACGCGTACCATTCATTACGTTGATAAAGTTACGAACCAAACTGTCAAAGAAGATGTTGTTCAACCTGTAACCTTAAGCCGTACAAAAACTGAGAACAAGGTAACAGGAGTTGTAACCTACGGTGAATGGACAACAGGCAACTGGGACGAAAAAGTTTCACCATCAGTAGAAAACTATGGTCCAGCCGAAACAGCTACGGTTTCTTCTGCGACCGTCACATCAGTAAGCAAAGATGAGACAGTCGTTGTGAAATATCCGCAAGCTACAGAAGATGTTAAAGAAACTAAAACTGTTACCCGTACCATCAAGTATGTCGATAAAGCCAACGAAACAACCGAAGTAGCTAGCCCAGTTACGCAAACAGTTGAATTAACAAGAACTAACAAGCGTAATAAAGTGACGAAAGTCGTGACAGAAGGAACTTGGTCAACAGGCAACTGGGACGAAAAAGTTTCACCATCAGTAGAAAACTATGGTCCAGCCGAAACAGCTACGGTTTCTTCTGCGACCGTCACATCCGCAAGCACAGATGAGACAATCGTTGTGAAATATCCGCAAGCTATAGAAGATGTTCAAGAAACCAAAACTGTTACCCGTACCATCAAGTATGTAGATGCGACTGATGAAACAACAGAAGTAGCTAGCCCAGTTACGCAAACAGTTGAACTAACAAGAACCAACAAGCGTAACAAAGTGACAGGTAAAGTAACAGAAGGAGACTGGTCAACAGGTACATGGGCGACCCAAGCCTCTCCAACAGTCACTAACTATGACGCACCAGATAAGGCAACTGTAGCGGAAGCAACTGTAACATCAACAACTACAGATACAACCGAAGTAGTGAAATACCCACAAGCTACAGAAGATGTTAAAGAAAGCAGAACTGTTACCCGTACCATCAAGTATGTCGATAAAGCCAACGAAACAAAAGAAGTGGCAACACCAGTTACGCAAAGCGTCACCTTAACGCGAACCAACAAGCGTAATAAAGTGACGAAAGTCGTGACAGCAGGAGACTGGTCAACAGGTACATGGGGTTCTCAAGACTCTCTAACTGTAACCAACTATGACGCTCCAGATAAGGCAACTGTAGCGGAAACAGCTGTAACATCAACAACTACAGATACAACCGAAGTAGTGAAATACCCACAAGCTACAGAAGATGTTCAAGAAAGCAAAACTGTTACCCGTACCATCAAGTATATAGATGCGACTGATGAAACAACAGAAGTAGGTAGCCCAGTTACGCAAACAGTTGAACTAACAAGAACCAACAAGCGTAATAAAGTGACAGGTAAAGTAACAGCAGGAGACTGGTCAACAGGTACATGGGGTTCTCAAGACTCTCCAACTGTAACCAACTATGACGCCCCAGATAAGGCAACTGTAGCAGAAGCAACTGTAACGTCAACAACTACAGATACAACCGAAGTAGTGAAATATCCGCAAGCTACAGAAGATATTAAAGAAAGCAAAACTGTTACCCGTACCATCAAGTATGTAGATGCGACTGATGAAACAACAGAAGTAGGTAGCCCAGTTACGCAAACAGTTGAATTAACAAGAACCAACAAGCGTAATAAAGTGACGAAAGTCGTGACAGAAGGTGAATGGACAACAGGCAACTGGGACGAAGTCGTATCGCCAGAAATTGAAAATTATGGTAAACCAGATTTACCAAAAGTATCGAATGCAGAAGTAACAGCAGATTCAAAAGGTACGACTATTTTGGTAAGGTATGACCGTTTATCAAGACCAGAAAAACCAATTCCAGAAATTCCAAGTCCTCAGGAACCAGGTGCTCCAGGTGAACCGACTCCAGACAAACCAAACCCACAACCAAATCCAGAGCATCCAAGTGTTCCGACACCAAACCCAGAACTACCAAATCAAGAGACTCCAATACCAGAGCTAACTCCAGAACCAGGTACTCCAAAAACTGAAATTCCAGTGAGTCCAGACCCAGAAGTTCCGACTTCTGAGACAAATAAAAGAGAGGAATTGCCAAACACAGGTCCAGAAGCGAATGCTACCTTGGCTAGCGCTGGTATCATGACCTTATTAGCTGGTCTAGGATTAGGATTCTTCAAGAAAAAAGAAGATGAAAAATAATAGATTTTAGAATCTAGGAACAAGGAAAAGCTCACAGATGTGGGCTTTTTCCTGGTTTTGAGAACGAGGTCTTTCGAGAAGATTAAAAACGCTTACAAGTTCATTAGACTGGGAAACTCTGAATCCTATTTTTTTAAAAATATTTCCAGAAATCAGTTGCTAAATAGGGTAAAAATTGATAGAATAAAGAATATCTAAAAAATTTTAAGGAGAATCTAGCAAATGGATTTCACATGGGCACTGAAATATGCCACTGAATTTTTGGGAACTGCCATTTTGATCATTCTTGGGAATGGTGCAGTTGCCAACGTTGAACTTAAAGGTACGAAAGGTCACCAAAGTGGCTGGCTCGTCATCGCTGTTGGTTATGGTATGGGGGTTATGATCCCAGCCTTGATGTTTGGTAACGTATCTGGGAACCACATCAACCCTGCTTTCACTCTAGGACTTGCAGTTAGCGGTCTTTTCCCTTGGGCACAAGTGGTACCTTACATTATCGCGCAAGTCTTGGGGGCTATCTTTGGTCAAGCCTTAGTTGTGGCAACACACCGTCCATTCTACTTGAAAACTGAAAACCCAAATAACATCTTGGGAACTTTCTCAACTATTTCAAGTATTGACCATGGTACAAAAGAAAGTCGCTATGCAGCAACTGTCAATGGTTTGATTAATGAGTTTGTTGGTTCATTTGTTTTGTTCTTTGCAGCTCTCGGTTTGACTAAAAACTTCTTTGGTGCTGAAGTGCTTCAATACATGAAACAAATGGCAACACAAGCAGGACAGACAGTTGATTTTTCTGACTTGGCTATTAAAGCACAGGTGGCTCCACACACTGCTTCAGGACTTTCTGTGGCTCACTTGGCACTTGGATTCCTCGTTATGGCTTTGGTAACATCACTTGGAGGACCTACAGGACCTGCCTTGAACCCAGCTCGTGACTTGGGGCCACGTCTCCTTCATGCTTTCCTTCCGAAATCAGTTCTTGGTGAGAATAAAGGCGATTCAAAATGGTGGTATTCTTGGGTACCAGTAGTAGCACCTATTGCAGCAGCAATTGCGGCAGTAGCTGTATTCAAATTCCTTTATCTCTAAGAAATAGCTCCTTTAACATTTGAGTGAGCACCATTTATAAGTAAGAGAGGATCAGATTGGTTCTCTCTTTTTGATTTTTCAGGGAAATGAAAGAAAATCGACACAAACTCCTCTCCAGCAGTGGTTTAAAAGTCTCAGTGGGTTATTCCAACTTTAATGGGCTATAGTAGGTTGCAGTTGAAATAATAGACCCTTTTTCTCAAACATTGTGAGAAATTAGTTTGAATTCCCCAATCAAATTGTGCAGTTTTCATTCTACTATATATTATATTATCGGAGATGGGTTCCCTATCTTGTAAGTCTGCTTTATAGTGGGTTGAAGTTGGAATAGTCCGCCCTTCTTTCTCGAACATTGTGAGGAATTGATTTGCCTTCCTCAACAAAATGTTCAGTTTCTATTTCATTTTACTATAAAATAAGCGATTAGGGGGGCTATTCTTCGACCTACATTGACTCTGCTGAGTCCTATGATTGTTATCGTTTTATCTGCAATTTTATACTCAATGAAAATCAAAGGGCAAACTAAGAAGCTAGCCGNNTGACGAAGTCAGCTCAAAATAGTGTTTTGAGGTTGTAGATGAAGAGGTTGGGCAAAAACTCGACTTTAGGAAAAAATGAAGTAAATCTCCCCACAATAAAACGCATAGTACCAAGGTTTCTCTCAAGACCTGATACTATATGTTTTTCTGATTGCAAAGACTTTTTGACCAGTCTCAACTATACCTAAGGTAAGGCGATGCTGACGTGGTTTGAAGAGATTTTCGAAGAGTATTAAACCGATGTTGTGAGTAACTTTTACCTAGCTTCCTAGTTTGCTTTTGTAGTATAAACCAGAGATTGTTTACATTTTCAGCAAGTGAGTGGATGAATAATGCTGAAAACTCCTTTAAGGATAAGTCTATTTAGTACTTTCTATTAGTTAGTTAAATTTGCCAAATTTCAAGTTCAAGTTAGCCATGAAGAAGTCTTCTCTGGGTGATTTGTAGTTCAAGCATTTTTTAGGATAGTTATTAATCCAATTTTAGATGAATGTGACTTCTTTGGGAGTCGTTTCCTTAGTTCCCTTAGGTAACCATCTCCGAATGAGCCTGTTGTGATTCTCATCAGTTCCCCTTTCCCAAGAGGCATAGGGGTGCGCATAATAGATATGTTCCTCAGAAAATACATCAGACAAGCGGTTAAATTCTGTACCATTATCTGCCGTGATGGACAGAATCTGATGTTGTTTTAAGATGAGTTTTAAAGCCTGATTGACCGCCTCAGCACTTTTATTTGGAATCAATCGGATAATTTGATGCCTAGTCCTTCGATCAGTTAAGACCAGTAAACAATAATTTTTCACCCTTGTAAGCAGAACCGTATCAATCTCATAATGCCCATTCTCCAATCGCAGATTGATAGCTTCAGAACGCTGTTCGATAGATTGACCAGGGGGTTTAAAATTGGTGCTAGCTTGTTTCTTAACAGATTTTCCTTTTCTAGGATAGAGCAGATCCTGTTTTGAC
>NZ_VMLA01000020.1:0-46318 GCF_013276425.1 Streptococcus sp. 3874
GTCAAAGGTTATTTCTTTCATTCTTTTTCTCCTAATACTCTTCAAACCACGTCAGCTTCGCCTTGCCGTAGGTATGGTTACTGACTTCGTCAGTTCTATCCACAACCTCAAAACAGTGTTTTGAGCTGACTTCGTCAGTTCTATCCACAACCTCAAAACAGTGTTTTGAGCTGACTTCGTCAGTTCTATCCACAACCTCAAAGCAGTGCTTTGAGCAACCTGCGGCTAGCTTCCTAGTTTGCTCTTTGATTTTCATTGAGTATAAAATAAAAAAAGATAAGGTTCAAAAAATGCCTTATCTTTTTTCATTCCACAAATTTTCATCCCATTCCCTTGTAGAGAAGTAAGACTGCGAGTCCTACGAACAAGACTAACGCTACCAGTCTCTGACTAGCACTATACATCCGTCTTTCTCCTCTAACTGGAAAGATAATTGCTAGAAATGCGCCACCAACTGCACCTCCGATATGGCCTGCTAGGCTGATTCCTGGAATCAGAACACTTCCAATAATGTTAATCACAAAAAGTGTCAGATAAGACTGTCCTAGCTGTTGGATATAAGGATTACGAGTTGCATAGCGAAGAATGATAATCGCGGCAAATACACCATAAAGAGAGGTGGATGCACCTGCTGCTAAGGATTTGGGACTAAATACAAAAACAAAGAGATTGCCCATCATTCCTGATAAAAGATAGAGAAAGAAAAACTGCTTAGAACCGAAAATCTCCTCTACCTGCCTTCCAAGATAATAAAGTGAAAGCATATTAACAATGAAATGCTCCCACCCAATATGAACAAAAATAGCCGAAAAGAGACGCCAAATTTGCTCGGGAAAGAGGCGAATGGCAGGCCCATACATGGCTCCAAATCGAAATAGAGTATCCGCCCTGTCAAAGTTTCCTCCTGTAGTTACCAACATTAGTAGAAATACCACGGCCGTCACTAAAAGAAAGAAACTCGTCACAGGGTAACGCCTATCAAAGATTTCCTTCATCAATCAAAACCTCCTGAACAGGAATATCATGGTTTTCAGGGATAAAGTCCTGAACTTGATAATGATAAACCGTACTCAAAGTATGACCAGTAAACTGTTCCAGATAGCGGTCATAATAACCTCCGCCATAGCCAATCCGATAGCCTTCCATCGTAAAAGCCAGCCCTGGGACATGAATCAAATCAATCTGAGAGGCATCTACCACTTCCAAATTTCCCTGTGGTTCCAGTAAGCCAAAGGAAGTTTTGACCAGTTGTTGCAGATCATAGACCACAAAGTCCATGCGCCCCTTGGAATAGGTTTTGGGTATCAGAACCTTCTTGCCGTCCCTCAGCGCCTGCTCAATCAATCCCTGCGTTTGAAATTCGTGCGGAAAAGAGAGATAGGTTGCGATGACCTTGGCTTCTTGGTAGAAGGGATGGTGTAAAAGCCGCTCGGTTAAAGCTTGCTCTATAGCCTGTTTTTGCTCTTGAGATATAGCCTTCATTTCTTGCAAGACTTGCTTGCGTAGTTCCGATTTCATAGACAAGCCCTCTATTCTGCTGCCTTCTTTTTCAGGAAACTAGACACCGCAGCCACCCCAATAGCTAATGCTTCTTCCTTAGGAGCCATCTGAGGGTGATGAAGGGCGTAGGGACTATCGATACCCAGCCAAAACATCACGCCATCAACCTTTGAAAGGAGATAACCAAAGTCCTCGCCTGTCATAGCAGGCTCGATATCAATCAACTCAATTCCGTCTTTCTCTTCAAAAAAGTCCATTAGTTCACGCGCCAAGGCTGGATGGTTCTCAACAGGTAGGTATCCACCTTGTTTGAGTTCCACTTCGACTTCCATATCAAAGGCAGCTGCAACTCCTTCTGCAACTGTTTTGACCCGCTTTTGTACCAAGAGACTCATGTCCTGAGTCAAGGCCCGAATAGTTCCATGCAAAAAGGCTGTATCTGTGATAACATTGTTGGTTGTTCCAGCTTGGAAAAGACCAAAGGTCACCACTGCTCCCTCTATTGGGTTGACATTGCGGCTGACAACTGACTGCACCTGGGTCACAAAGTAACTAGTTGCCACCAAGGCGTCATTAGCTTCATGTGGAAAGGCTGCGTGTCCTCCTTTTCCTTTGAAACGGATCTTCACCTCGCAAGTTCCTGCAAAGAGTGTATGAGTATTGGTCGCAATCTGACCAACCTTCAAATCTGGTCGAACATGAAGCCCATAAAACTGGTCTGGCAACCAGTCTCCAAAAGCACCATCCTCATACATGAGCATGCCACCAGCTTCATTTTCTTCAGCAGGCTGAAACAGGAAGAGTAGATTATTTTTAGGTTGTTCCTCAAGGGCGCGCTCGAGACAGCCTAAGGCAATAGTCATGTGGAAATCATGGCCACAAGCGTGCATGCGACCTTGATGCTGAGAAGCAAAAGGAAGTCCTGTTTGTTCAACGATAGGCAGACCATCAATATCCGTCCGCCAACCAATAGTACGCTCTGGCTGACTTCCCTGCAAGTAAACCAAAATACCTGTCCGCCAAGTACGAACTTGAACAAACTCCTTGCCCGCAGTCAATTTCTCAATCACATCCAGCAAATAAGCATGAGTTTTGATCTCCTCCAAGCCAATCTCTGGAATCTGGTGCAAATCTCGTCTAATCTGAATCAAATCTAACATCTATCTATCCTCCCATATAGCAGAAAGAGGCTGGAAAAGGGTTCCGCCTCTATTTTTCTTTTACAATTACAAGGTACGAAGCGCATCTTCTAGCGCTGTTTTTTGTTGAGTTTGGGCATCAATCTCTTTGATAATTCGAGCTGGAACACCTGCTACTACTACATTTTCTGGAACATCTTGGGTAACGATAGCTCCTGCTGCGACAACTGAACCACTACCGATTTGGACTCCTTCGATAACCACTGCATTGGCACCGATAAGAACATTGTCTCCAACACGGACTGGTTCTGCGCTAGCTGGCTCAATCACACCTGCTAAAACTGCACCTGCACCAACGTGGCTGTTTTTCCCAACGATGGCACGGCCACCAAGGATAGCCCCCATGTCAATCATGGTTCCTGCACCGATTTCAGCACCGATATTGATAACAGCTCCCATCATGATAACAGCATTGTCACCAATTTCTACCTGGTCACGGATAATAGCGCCTGGCTCGATACGAGCGTTGATAGCACGTTTATCTAGCAAAGGAACTGCAGAATTGCGAGCATCTTGCTCAACAACATAGTCTTGATTTTCTACCAAACCATTGAGAAGCGGAGCCACGTCCTTCCAGTCTCCAAATAAAACATTCCCTAGTCTAACAACCGAGCTAGGTACAGCAGTTGCGAGTTGTCCCTCAAAAGTTACTTTCACACTGGTTTTCTTCTCAGCATTAGCGATAAATTGGATAATTTCTTGAGCATTCATTTTTGTAGCAGTCATAAAAAAACCTCTCATTCTTTATAATGATAACTATTCTACCAAAAAAAGCCTCAAATTTGAAGCCTTTTTGTCTGTTTTTAGGTATGATTTTTTAGGGATGTGAGATAAAACGTGCTGTCGGTAAAAGCAAACCCCTACCGATACAACCTAAAAACACTCTTCACAACTATCTCCCCGTGTTTTATTGACTATTCTAGTATAGCACACTTTTAGAATTAAGAAAAGACTTTTTATCTACTTTCTTTCGCTTCTTCTATAGACAAAAATATCATGGGTAAAATAATCAAGGCCATAGCTAGAAGGAGTGACCAATCCACTACCAGGCCTAAGAACAAAACACTCAAGAGAGCAGAAGAGAGAGGTTCACTGGCACTGATAACGGAAACCACCAAAGGAGAAACCAAGGACACCGCCTTCATGGAAATAAAAAAAGCAAAAGCCGTCCCAAAGAAAGCGATAATGAGACAAATCAAGATACTCCAAATATCAAGAGTAAAGGAAAGCTGATGCACTGGCGAGAGAACATTGCTAAATAAACCTGCCAAAATCATCCCCCACCCAACCGTGGGTACAAAACCATAGCGCTTCGCAAAAGGCTGGGGCAAGATAACATTAAACATAACACCCATAGCACTCAGTAAGCCCGTCACAAGGGCTAGTGGTGTCATGGATAACTGAGAGAGATCTCCCTTTGTCGCCATCAAGCAAACACCCAGCATGGCAACCAAAACATAGAAAACAGCGCTTTTTGACGCTCGTTTTTGATAAACCAAGCGATTGTAAAAGAGGATAAAGACAGGGCTAATAAACTGTAAAATAGTTGCTGTCGTAGCATTTGAGTATTCTACACAGAGATAGAAAAAATACTGAACTGAAAAAATCCCCAAAATAGCATAGGCTAAAAAGGGCAGGTAATTTTTCTTGTCTCGCCAAATATCTAGCACTTGCGATTTTAATTGTATTGCAGACCAAATGAGTACAAGACTCCCTGCCAGTGTCAAACGCATAGAGGTAATCCAGCCCGAAGACACCTGATAATGAGTAAAGAAGTACTCTCCTAAAATTCCACAGATTCCCCATATTAAGCCGGATAGGAGCGAATAAATTTTTCCGTTAACAATCTTTTTCTGATACTGATTCATACCCTTATTGTAACACGAAAGGAAAAAAGTGGCAATCCATTGATTGGCCACTTCATTTAGAGAATTATCGTCTCGCCCTTGAAGAAGAAGGTCGTGTAGCACTTGAGTTACTGCTATCGCTAGAACTACTACTTGAGCTGCTGGAGCTTGATGGAGTTGGTAGACTCCCCACGATGCTAGACCAAGCATTCTGATAATCCGCATCACTTCCACCAATAGCAAAGCGATAACTGGTCGTTGGCGCTCCTGTCTTATTAGCCCAATAGCTGGTAACAGTCGAACCTGTAACATCTACCTCTTTTCCTTCGACAGAAACCTTCCCTGGTTTTTGACCTGTTGATTTCAAGACTTCCGATTTCACTACACTAGGATCTAAAGTAAAGCGCTCGTTCCCCCAAATGCTTGGTGAGGCTTGCTGAATCGCATTTACCAGATGAGCCATGTAATTAGAGTTATTGGAATAACCTGCTCTACGTGACAATGAATGATTATCATCATGCCCAATCCAGCCACCTAGGGTTAATCTAGGTGTCGAAAGCATGAGCCACATATTTTCGTCTTGGTTGGTTGTACCAGTCTTCCCAATCCAATCTGCATTAGCCAGAGTAGGATTTAAAACAGTCAGATTCGTCTTGAAGGTTGTTGTCACACGAGAGGATAGAACTTCTCGCAGCAAGCCCTGCATAATTGTCGCAGTAGCTTTTGAATAGACTTGAACTGGTTTATCCTGATACTCATACACCACTCTACCATCTGCTGCTTCAATTTTAGAAATCACATGTTTCTGATGATAAACTCCGTTATTAGCTAGGGTCTGATAGCCATTAGTATGCTGGGCAACTGTGACTTCAATACCACCACCCATTGGCAGGCTCTCAATACCGTACTCAGGAATCTCGTAACCCATCTTTTCCATATAACCCTTGACATCAACACCCTTTTCACGGAGCATACGATAGGTCCAGTAAGCAGGGATATTCCATGAATAGTTCAGAGCTTCTCCCAAGGTCATCATTCCTGTTCCCTTGCTATTAGCATACATAATCGGATTACCATTAGCAAAGTTTGTTGGATAGTTAGATAGAATCGTTTCGCTTCCCATCAAGCCCTGATCAATAGCAATACCGTAGGCCAGCAAAGGCTTGGTAGTAGAAGCTGGTGAGCGTTTGGTATCAAAGGCATGATTATTTTGATTTTCTTGATAATTACGACCACCTACAAAGCCTAGAATAGCACCTGTTTGGTTGTCCATCAAGACATTCCCTACTTCTACACGACCTGTTCCATCGTCTAAAAGATAGCCATAGTCAGCAACCGCATTTTGCATGGCAGAATGAATTTTCTGGTCTATGGTAGTAGTAATCTTATAACCACCATTTTCAATTTCCTTGGCTGCCAAATCACGATAAAACTTCTGAGTTGCCTCATTTTTCAATTCCTTAGTGGAGACATTGTCTCTCTGAGCTAGATAGTCATACATACGTTCTTGAGCTTCTGCCAAAGTTGTAAAGTATAAATAGTCTCGTGAAATTCCTGTGACCGTGCCCGAGGGTAAAAAGTCCTGTTTAAGGTCATAATCCTTGTACTGAGAATACTCGTCCTTGCTTAAGGCACCTGTACGATACATACTGTAAAGAACTGCCTTAGCCCGTCTTAAGCCAATTTCTAGGTCTTCATCACTCTTCAACTCCCCAGTATTTTCATAAGGAGAGTAAGTAATGGGACTCTGTGGAAGTCCTGCTAAAAATGCTGCTTGAGGAACAGTCAACTGACTGGCATCGACACCGAAAATCCCCTCAGCCGCCTGCTGAGCTCCTGCAATATTCTGCCCCTTATTATTTCGGCCAAAGGGAGCCACATTGAGATAGGTCGTTAAAATCTCATCTTTATTCATGGCGCGTTCCAAGGCAAGAGCATCCACAATCTCTGTCGCCTTACGAGCCAAGGTCGGCGCATCCCCAACCACCTGCTGTTTAATCAGTTGCTGGGTCAAGGTTGAACCCCCACTAGAGGAACCCAAACCTACAAATTTCCCCAAGGTCGCACGAATCACCGCCTTGGGTACTACACCCTTATGTTCTTTAAAGTGTTCGTCTTCCGTCGCAATGATAGCCTTCTTCAGATTTTCCGAAATTTGCTCAGATGAGATAGAAGTGCGCAACAAATCACTCTCTATGGAAGCAATCACCGTCCCATCCGCATAGGTAATCTCTGAAATAGAAGAGATGTCCTTGACCTGATGTACCAATTCTTCTGTCTGAGGCACCCGAACCTTGTCAAATAAGGCCACTCCGTACCCCAAAGCAATCCCAGCTCCCAACATTCCTCCTAGAAAACCGAGTACAAAGAGTAAGTTAAATAAGGCTTTTATACTCAGTAAAATAGCTGGAAAAACGGCTGACTTATCTAAGGTTTTAGATTTTTTGGTACTTGAACCTTTCTTGCCAGGTCTAGCTGATTTTTTATGTTTTTGTTTTTGCTGGAAAAATTCCAGCATTTTTCGTTTTAATTCATTTAATTGATTTTGCATGGACTTCCTCACTCTATCTATTATACCACAAAAGGGAAACTTTCAATAAAATAGCCACTTTCTTCCCTATTCTGCTAGGCTATTGCCCAAGTTTGTGATACAATAGGTAGAAACAATAATTTTAAAAAGGAGAAAAGACACATGCACATTTTTGATGAGCTAAAAGAGCGTGGTTTGATTTTTCAAACGACTGATGAAGAAGCTTTGCGTAAAGCCCTAGAAGAAGGTCAAGTTTCTTATTATACTGGCTACGATCCAACTGCTGACAGCCTTCACCTAGGCCATCTTGTCGCAATCTTGACAAGTCGTCGCTTGCAACTAGCAGGTCACAAACCTTATGCGCTCGTTGGCGGTGCTACAGGTCTCATCGGAGATCCGTCCTTCAAAGATGCTGAACGTAGTCTCCAAACAAAAGACACAGTAGATGGCTGGGTCAAGTCTATCCAAGGACAACTTTCTCGTTTTCTTGACTTTGAAAATGGGGAAAACAAGGCTGTCATGGTCAACAACTACGACTGGTTTGGCAGCATCAGCTTCATTGACTTCCTCCGTGATATTGGAAAATACTTCACTGTCAACTACATGATGAGTAAGGAGTCTGTGAAAAAACGGATTGAAACAGGGATTTCTTACACTGAGTTCGCTTACCAAATCATGCAAGGGTACGACTTCTTCGTCCTTAACCAAGACCATAATGTCACTCTTCAAATCGGTGGTTCTGACCAGTGGGGAAATATGACAGCTGGTACCGAATTGCTTCGTCGTAAAGCTGACAAGACTGGACACGTTATCACAGTTCCGCTTATCACAGATGCAACTGGTAAGAAGTTTGGTAAATCAGAAGGAAACGCAGTCTGGCTCAATCCTGAAAAGACCTCTCCATACGAAATGTACCAATTCTGGATGAATGTTATGGACGCTGACGCTGTTCGCTTCTTGAAGATCTTTACTTTCTTGTCACTTGATGAGATTGAAGACATTCGTAAACAATTTGAAGCAGCGCCACACGAACGCTTGGCTCAAAAAGTCTTGGCTCGTGAAGTCGTTACACTTGTTCACGGCGAAGAAGCCTACAAAGAAGCCCTCAACATCACTGAGCAGCTCTTTGCAGGAAACATCAAAAACCTTTCTGTTAAAGAACTTAAACAAGGACTTCGTGGTGTGCCAAACTACCAAGTTCAAGCAGACGAAAACCACAATATCGTGGAACTGCTCGTGTCATCTGGTGTGGTTAACTCAAAACGCCAAGCCCGTGAAGATGTCCAAAACGGAGCTATCTACGTCAACGGCGACCGTATCCAAGACCTTGACTATGTCTTGAGTGACGCAGATAAGTTAGAGAATGAACTGACTGTTATCCGTCGTGGAAAGAAAAAATACTTTGTATTAACTTACTAAATTGTTCAACATTTACCTATAAAAAAAGGAGTTACCCTCGAGAAAGGTAACTCCTTTTTGCTGTTAATAGTCCCCACCTATCCCTTAATAGACAGGCTACGCAGTACAATACGTAAGGTTGTTAGATTATGTAAGATAGAAAGATTTGAAGGACTGAGCCAATTAAACAAGCCAAAGCCAATCAAACTACTATTTACGACAACGGTATCTTGAATATTCTTCTTGATGAGTGTTTGCAAAGATGATGATAGCCAATCCAACTCTTGGAAGAAATCCAAACGATTATCTAACAATAAGATATCACTCATCTGCTTAGAAATATCTGCACTCTCATTCATCACCACACCGATATCTGATAGGGTTAGAGCCGCTGAGTCATTCAATCCATCTCCAACCATCAAAATAGTGTGACCTGCTTTCTGTAGTTCCTCTACTAACTCAAATTTTCCATCAGGTTTCAAGTCTGTATAGACCTGATCAAAGGGCAAATCTTTGACTAATGCCTCTGTTCTAACCAAGGTGTCCCCTGTTGCCAGAATCAATTTTTTCCCTTGTGCCTTAAGTTTCTCCAAGGCTGCTTTTGCTTCTTTTCTCAAAGGAGTATGAATGCAGAACATTCCAATCAATTCATTCTGGTAGGCTAAGAATAAGAGATTGTAGTGACTCTTGTACTCTTCAATTAAAGCATTTTGTTCTGAACTGATATGAATTTGCTCATCCTGCATCAAGACATAATTTCCAATAAGAACTGGTTGACCATCGATATGGGACTTAATTCCCTTGCTTGCGATATATTGGAGTTTCCCATGCATTTCCTCATGTTCAATCCCCTCTATCTCAGCTTGCTTGACGATGGCATTAGCAATAGGATGATAAATGTGTTCCTCAAGACAGGCACTGATTCTGAGAATATCTTCCTCACTATAGTCTCCAAAAGGTAACACCTTTTCAACTATAGGATAACTAGTTGTGATTGTTCCTGTCTTATCAAACAAGAAAGTATCAACTTCCAGATATTTCTCCAGAACATCTCCATCCTTAATTACCATCTCACGATTCAACCCCTCCTTAATAGCTGTCAAATAAGCTACAGGAGTAGAGATTTTCAAAGCGCAGGAGAAATCGACTAATAGGAAAGAAATAGCCTTAGAAAAAGAACCTGTCAATAGGTAAGTTAGCCCAGCCCCCAAGAAATTATATTTGACGACCTTGTCCGCCATCTTGATAAAATAGCGTTGTTTCGTTTTCTTGTTTTCTTCAGATTTCTTCATCAACTCAATCAGTTGTAAAACCCGGCTGTTCATCTGATTATCGGTTACACGAATACGTAACTCTCCAGTTTCTAATACTGTATTTGCATAAACCAAATCAGACTCTCTTTTTTCAACTGGAAAACTCTCTCCCGTCAAGGAACTTTCGTTGACCATACCTAAACCTGAAACTACTTGTCCATCAAACAGAATTTCATTTCCTTGAGATAGGACCAAGACATCTCCTATTTGAACATCGGAACTCTTGATACTAACAACCGTATCCCCCTGCACTAAGAATACATCGCTCTCTTTTGCAAGAAGACTCTGTTCTAAATCTGTTGCAGTTTTTTTCAAGGACCACTGATCTAAATGATTCCCCAAATCAAGCATAAACATGATATTGCTAGCTGTCTTGGATTGGTTCATAAACAAGGACAATAAAATCGCCGAACAGTCCAAGACTTCCATCGTTAGTTCCTTACGCGCTAGTGTTTGATAGGCTTCTCTAATATAACCCAAAGCCTGATAACAAGTCCATATATAGCGAATAGGATACGGCACAAAACTACGAAAAAGTACACGCTTAATCGCTGCACCTGAAACAATAGAATAAGCACTCTCTTCTCTACGAATGGGAAGAGTCATCAACTCAGAAACTTTCCCTTTATCAATTCTTTTTAAAAAGGCTTCTGCATTATCTAATACAGAAAAGCCTTCTTTTATACGTAGAGTAAAGTGCTGTTGATCCATGTAAAACTGGATAGACTCAATCCCCTTTTCATCTCTCGCCAAGGAACGAAGATAGTCTTGAATATCCAAGGTGAGTGAAAAAGAAGATGATAGTCGGATATGTTGGTATCCTCTATGTAGCACTTTAAAAGACATATTATTCTCCTATAAGGCTATCTAATTGCTCTTCTTTTTTCTCTTGCTCGTACAAATATTTGGCATCTTGCAAGACATCGTCTCCATGTTGCTTCACAACAGAAACAGATGCATCTAGCTCGTCCTTCAATTTGTAAGCCTTAGCCAAGGCTTTAGAATAACCTTTTTTAGCTTCCTTACTTGCTAAGATTTTCAAACCAAGGGTACCAAATGCGACACCACCCAAAAAGAGTGATGATTTTTTCGCAACTTTTGCAACGCTTAATACTTCTTTTAACATACTTATTTCCTCCTAGATATTATTATATAGCAATTTAGATATAAAAGCAATTTAATTTTGGCACTTTGAAAAGTAATGATACTACTATTTAATTCTATTACAAATCATCCTAAAGTTGCTTTCATTTACCTCTTTTGATACACTTAAACTATGAATATAAACCTCAAACCTAAACTCCAGCGTTTTGCTTCTGCGGCTGCCTTTGCCTGTCCTATCTGCCAAGAAAATCTGACTCTGGTAGAGAGCAGTCTCAAATGCTGCAACCGTCATTCTTTTGACTTGGCGAAATTTGGCTATGTCAATCTAGCACCTCAAATCAAGCAATCTGCTAACTATGACAAGGAAAATTTTCAAAACCGTCAACAAATCCTAGAAGTCGGCTTTTACCAAGCTATCTTAGATGCTGTATCTGACTTGCTTGCAAGCTCAAAAACAACCACAACAATTTTGGATATCGGTTGTGGTGAAGGATTCTATTCTCGCAAACTACAAGAAAGTCACTCTGAAAAAACTTTCTATGCCTTTGACATCTCCAAAGATTCAGTCCAAATCGCTGCTAAAAGTGAACCCAACTGGGCAGTCAATTGGTTCGTTGGTGACTTGGCTCGTCTTCCTATAAAAGACACCAGCATGGATATCCTACTAGATATCTTTTCACCTGCCAACTATGGAGAATTTCGTCGCGTTTTATCCAAAGACGGTATCTTGATCAAGGTTATCCCAACTGAAAATCACCTCAAGGAAATCCGTCAGAAGGTACAAGACCAGCTGACAAACAAGGACTATTCCAACCAAAATATCAAAAATCATTTCCAAGAACACTTTACCATCCTATCTAACCAAACTGCCTCTCTGACTAAGACTATCACAGTAGAACAACTCCAAGCCCTACTCAGTATGACTCCTCTCCTCTTTCACGTTGACCAGAGCAAGATTGACTGGAGCCAACTGACAGAGATTACTATTGAGGCTGAGATTCTGGTTGGGAAAGCATTCTAAACTAGACTTCCCAAAGGTATAAAACTTACCGAAAATCTTCAATATTACAAAAACGCATAAGAACAGGTACTCAAACCTTAATCTTATGCGTTTTGTTATGCAAAAATCACTGGAGTTTCCATACATATTAAGTGGAAATAGTTGAAATCAGTTCTTTTAATAACCATTGAATACCATATAGTACATTTACCCCAAATATGATATAGGCCGTATAAATCAAGTATTTCGATTTTTCCCGTCTCAAAGAATAAATCTTGTACAAAATAGATAAATTTAAAATAATAAATAATAGAGACAAAATCTTCCTCCAAAATCAATATTAAAAGTAGCCAGTCAGGCATATACCTCATATTTATTTTCGATTCGAGATAACAAACTTATCAATAAATAGCAAGTGATATAAGGCAAGTACAGACCCCCAGAAACTACCTCGAAGAGAGATTTCTTGATGATTGAGAGGAAACAAATCATGGTTACCTATATAGAGGCAGGTCAAAATAACAAATAAAATCCAAAATAAATCCGTCCATTTATATTTTGAAAAATATTTTTTCCACATAAAAACACCTTCTTTCCTACAATTACATTATAATACTTTATGTAAGCGAATACAAGGGGTATAAGGCTGAAGACAGTAAAAACCAGCATTTAAAGCCTTCACTGTATCTATAATTTCTCTATTTTTAGACAGGATTGACTAAAATCCACAACATTTAAAAAAGCGAATTTCAATTGAAACTCGCTTTTTTACAAAATGTATTAGTATAAATCTTGTATCTTATACTCAATGAANNGGTTGCAGATAAAGCTGACATGGTTTGAAGAGATTTTCGAAGAGTATTAGTTCAAGTGCCAGATATCTTCGTTATACTGAGCGATTGTACGGTCAGATGAGAAGAATCCTGCTTTAGAAATGTTAACGATAACTTTATCCAACCATGCGTCACGGTCTTCGTAGTCAGCAAGCATTTGCTCTTTGACTTTGATATAGTCTTCCAAGTCAAGAAGAGTCATGAACCAGTCTTTGTTGATCAATTCATTGTAAAGACGTTCCAAGCGCTCTTTGTTTCCAGCTGCAAGAACTGCATCGCTAACGATGAAGTCAACCAATGGTTTGATAGCTTTACGAGCGTAGAATTCGCTTGATTTGTAAGCTGCTTTTGCGTAAAGGTCGATAACAGTTTCTGAATCTTCACCAAAGATGTAGATGTTTTCGTCGCCAACCAACTCAGCGATTTCCACGTTAGCACCGTCCATAGTACCAAGAGTCAAAGCTCCGTTCAACATGAATTTCATGTTACCAGTACCTGAAGCTTCTTTAGAAGCAAGTGAGATTTGTTCTGAAATATCACATGCTGGGATAAGGAAGCTTGCTGCAGTAACGTTGTAGTTTTCAACCATAACTACTTGCAAGTGTGGAGCTACTGCTGGATCATTAGCAATAACTTCTGACATACAAAGGATTAAATGGATAATGTCTTGAGCGATTGTGTAGGCTGGAGCTGCTTTACCACCAAAGAAGATTGTAATTGGGCGAGCAGGGATGTTACCAGCTTTGATGTCAAGGTATTTGTGGATTACGTACAAAGCGTTCATTTGTTGTCGTTTGTACTCGTGAAGACGTTTGATTTGGATATCAAAGATAGAGTTTGGATTGATTTCCACACCTTGGTGTTCTTTCAAGTGACGAGCCAATTTACGTTTGTTGTGAGCCTTGATGCTTTCCAATTTTTCTTTGACAGCTGCTTTGTCTTCATAAGACAAGAGTTTTTCAAGCTCATCTGCTTCATGGTGCCAACCATCTCCAAGAATCTCATCCAAGTAGTGAGACAATCTTGGGTTAGCATGCATAAGCCAACGACGGAAAGTGATACCGTTTGTTTTGTTGTTGAACTTTTCTGGGTAAAGGTCGTAGAAAGCTTTCAACTCAGAATTTTTCAAGATTTCAGTGTGAAGTGCTGCTACTCCGTTAACACTGTATCCGTAGTGGATATCCATGTGAGCCATGTGAACACGTCCGCTCTCATCGATGATTTGAACAGCTGGATCTTTGTATTCTGCTTTCACACGACGGTCCAATTCTTCGATGATTGGTACCAAGTGAGGAACCACTTCTTGCAAGAATTCAAGAGGCCATTTTTCAAGCGCTTCTGCAAGGATTGTGTGGTTAGTATAAGCAGTCATACTACGAACGATTGAGATTGCTTCGTCAAGCTCGATACCACGTGCAGTCAAAAGACGGATCAATTCAGGAATCACCATTGATGGGTGAGTATCGTTGATTTGCACAACTGCGTAGTCAGCAAGGTCATGCAAGTTGCTTCCTTTTTCGATTGCTTCGTCGATGATCAATTGCGCACCGTTTGAAACCATGAAGTATTGTTGGAAGATACGGAGCAATTCACCTTGACGGTCACTATCATCTGGGTAAAGGAAGAGAGTCAAGTTACGAGCGATATCTGTCTTGTCAAAGCTGATACCGTCTTTAATAATAGAAGAATCAACTGAATCCAAGTCAAACAAACGCAAGCGGTTCTTCGTTTCTGTCTTGTAACCAGGAACATCAATATCATAAAGAGTTGATGTCAAAGTAAAGTCTGCAAATGGCACTTGGTAGCTACGGCTTGAGTGAACCAACCAGTTTTGCTCTGTCAACCATGCATTTGGAATTGTTTCTTGTTGGTTGTTTTTAAGAACTTGTTGGAAAAGACCAAAGTGGTAATTAAGACCAACACCGTCACCATTCAAACCAAGAGTCGCAATTGAGTCGATAAAGCAGGCAGCCAAACGTCCCAAACCACCATTACCAAGAGATGGTTCCAATTCAACTTCTTCAACTTCGATCAAGTCTTTACCTGCAGCTGCAAGTTCTTTTTTGACATCGTCGTAAAGACCAAGGTTAATCAAGTTGTTTGACAAGAGTTTACCAATCAAGAACTCAGCTGAGATGTAGTAAACTTTTTTCTTACCAGTGTTAACTGGTTTTTGGCTGCTTGCAAGCTTGCTGTAGTTAAGAAGAGCAAGGTAAAGCTCTTCATTGCTACATTCTGCAATGGTTTTATTGTAACGATTTTGTACAAATTCTTGTAGTGATAACATGTTTAAGATGTCTCCTGATATTGTATTATTTCTTTAATTCTACCAAATTTTCATTAATTCGTCGATAGATTGTTGTCAAGTCAAGCAAACCTTCCTCGACAGCTGGTGTCAATTGCTCTTCAGTCATACGCCAAGACCAGTTTCCACCAAGTGTAGATGGGAAGTTCATACGAGCTGTCTCATCCAATTCTAGCAAATCTTGCATAGTTGCAATTGCCATGAAGCTAACTGATGAAAAGACTGTACGAAGCATAGCATGTGGCACTGTTTCGTATTCTTTACGGTTCGTGTAACGAGCCATGTACTCACGAGTCGCATCATCAATCTCGTTACGGTACCAACCAAGAACCGTATTGTTATCGTGTGTTCCTGTGTACATAACTGAGTTAGCAGGTGCCAAGTGTGGGCTATCAATGCTTTCGTCTTCTGGGTTGAAGGCAAATTGAAGAATCTTCATTCCTGGGAAGCCAGTACGTTCACGCAACTCAATAACTTCATCTGTCATGAAGCCAAGGTCTTCTGCGATGATGTTTAGCTCACCAAGTTCTTCCTTAACGGCTGCAAAAAGCTTGTAGCCCGGACCTTTCACCCACTCACCAGGTGCTGCTGTATCGGAACCAGCAGGGATTTCCCAGTAAGATTCGAAACCACGGAAGTGGTCAATACGAACGATATCGTAGATTTTGAAGCTTTCACGCAAGCGTTCAATCCACCATTTGTAACCATCTTTGTCCATTGCTTCCCAGTCATAGATTGGGTTACCCCAAAGCTGACCAGTTGCAGAGAACTCATCTGGTGGACATCCTGCGATGCAAGTTGCCTTACCGTTGACATCTGTTTTGAAGAGATGCGGATTTGCCCACATATCGCTTGAATCTTCCGCTACGTAGATTGGCATGTCCCCAACGATTTCGATGTGGTTGTCGTTAGCGTAAGCTTTCAATTTCAACCATTGTTGGAAGAAGAAGTATTGAGTCACACGGTGGTAAACCAACTTGTCTGCCAATTGCTCACGGTAGCTTTCAAGTGCTGAAGCTTTACGAGCACGAACATCTGCATCTGGCCATTCAGTCCAAGCAAGATTGTCAAAATGCTCTTTGATAGCCATATACTCAGCAAAGAGCTCAAGCCATGATTGGTTGTCTTGAGCAAATTTCTCAAAATCTTTAACATCTCCTACTTCCAAGAAACGTTTTACCGCTTTTTCTAAAAGAGGACGACGTGCATAGTAGATTTTCGCATAATCAACTTCAGACGCATCGCTACCAAAGTCAACTCCTTCAAGGTCACTTGCTTCCAACAAACCTTGCTCCACCAAGATATCTAAATCGATAAAATGAGTGTTTCCTGCGAAGGCTGAGAAAGATTGGTAAGGAGAATCCCCGTAACTAGTTGTTCCTAATGGAAGGATTTGCCAGTAACGTTGTTTTGTGCAAACCAAGAAATCAACGAAGTCGTAAGCACTTTGACCAAATGATCCGATTCCGTAAGCTCCTGGAAGAGAAGAGATGTGCATCAACACACCACTTTGACGTTTTTTCATAATAGCACCTCGTGTGTTAAAATAATGGAACGTTGCGTATTTTTGCAGACGCAAACGTTTGCGCTACTTATAAGTATACTCCTTTTCAAGCATAATTGCAAGCGTTTTTAAAAAACTTTTTTGATTATTTTTAAGGAGACTAACCCATTTTAGCAAAGATAACTTATACTCAATGAAAATCAAAGAGCAAACTAGGAAACTAGCCGCAGGCTGTACTTGAGTACGNNTTTGATTTTCGAAGAGTATTAAAACTATCTAATCCTAAAGTTTGACTCTCACGGGACAGTCTACAAAGTGCAAATCCTCCCCTAGAAAACTTGAATTTAGATGCAAGGGGGCACAAAGATCCATAGAAAATAGATAGGAATTAGAAACAGGGAGGTAGCCCCTCCTGATTTCCCTCTTTAGATAGATTACATCTATTTTTTATTAAAAATACTGTATTCTTATCTATTTCACACTTTTCTTCTATTAAAAAGCAAAATCATGCTATCAAATCAAGCTTAAAAATTTTTTAAAATTTTTGTCAAAAACACTTGCAACCGTTTTCTATTTGTGCTATACTAAGTTCATAAAGGAAAACGTTTGCGTTTCCTTATCAATAAAACTTGTTATTCTTTAGGAGGAATACACTATGTCATCTAAATTCATGAAGAGCGCTGCGGTGCTTGGAACTGCTACACTTGCTAGCTTGCTCTTGGTAGCTTGCGGAAGCAAAACTGCTGATAAGCCTGCTGAGTCTGGTTCATCTGAAGCGAAAGAAATCACTCTTTACGTTGAGGACCAATACAAAGCTTATGCTGAAACAGTTGCTAAAGCTTATAAAGAGCAATCAGGCACAACAGTTAACATCAAATCTGGTGACCAACTTGGTGGGCTTGACAAACTTTCTCTTGACAACCAATCTGGTCAAGCTGCTGACGTTATGATGGCTCCATACGACCGTGTGGGTAGCCTTGGTTCTGACGGACAACTTTCAGAAGTGAAATTGAGCGATGGTGCTAAAACAGAAGATACAACTAAATCTCTTGTAACCGCTGCTGACGGTAAAGTTTACGGTGCTCCTGCCGTTATCGAGTCACTTGTTATGTACTACAACAAAGACTTGGTAAAAGACGCTCCCAAAACATTTGCTGACTTGGAAAACCTTGCTAAAGATAGCAAATATGCCTTCGCTGGAGAAGATGGAAAAACTTCTGCCTTCCTAGCTGACTGGACAAACTTCTACTATGCATACGGACTTCTTGCTGGTAACGGCGCTTACGTATTCGGACAAAACGGTAAAGACCCTAAAGACATCGGTCTTGCAAACGACGGTTCTATCGCAGGTATCAACTACGCTAAATCTTGGTACGAAAAATGGCCTAAAGGTATGCAAGATGGTACAGCTGCTGGAAACCTAATCCAAACTCAATTCCAAGAAGGTAAAACAGCTGCTATCATTGATGGGCCTTGGAAAGCTCAAGCCCTCAAAGATGCTAAAGTAAACTACGGTGTTGCGACTATCCCAACTCTTCCAAATGGAAAAGAATATGCTGCATTCGGTGGTGGTAAAGCTTGGATCATTCCTTCAAGTACTAAGAACCTTGAAGGCGCACAGAAATTTGTAGACTTCCTTGTTTCAACTGAACAACAAAAAGCTTTCTACGATGCAACTAACGAAATCCCAGCTAATACTGAAGCTCGTTCATACGCTGAAGGTAAAAACGATGAGTTGACAACAGCTGTTATCAAACAATTCAAGAACGCTCAACCAATTCCAAACATCTCTCAAATGTCTGCAGTTTGGGAACCAGCTGCTAACATGCTCTTTGATACTGTAAGTGGTCAAAAAGATGCTAAAACAGCTGCTAACGACGCTGTAACATTGATCAAAGAAACAATCAAACAAAAATTTGGTGAATAAAAAATTTGTTCAAGGGGGGTGGAATTCAAATCCCCCTTTGAATTTATCAATAGAGACACAAATAATTTAGCTTTCTTATAAAAAAGTAGTATCCTATGAAAGGAGTTATTATGGAAAAGCAACAACCTAGTAAGGCAGCCCTGCTGTCTATCATTCCTGGGTTAGGACAGATTTACAATAAACAAAAAGCCAAAGGTTTTATCTTCCTTGGTGTAACCATCGTATTTGTCCTTTATTTCCTAGCACTTGCAGCACCTGAATTGAGCAATCTCATCACTCTTGGTGACAAGCCCGGTCGTGATAATTCCCTCTTTATGCTGATTCGTGGTGCCTTCCATTTAATCTTTGTAGTCGTTTATGTACTCTTTTATTTCTCAAATATCAAAGATGCATATACGATTGCAAAACGCATTAACAATGGAATTCCAGTTCCACGTACCCTCAAAGACATGATCAAAGGGATTTATGAAAATGGTTTCCCTTATCTCTTGATTATTCCATCTTATGTTGCCATGACCTTCGCGATTATCTTCCCAGTTATCGTAACCTTGATGATCGCCTTTACCAACTATGACTTCCAACACTTACCACCAAACAAATTGTTGGACTGGGTTGGTTTGACAAACTTTAGTAATATCTGGAGTTTGAGTACCTTCCGTTCTGCCTTTGGTTCTGTTCTTTCTTGGACCATCATCTGGGCTTTGGCAGCCTCAACTTTACAGATTGTGATTGGTATCTTCACAGCTATCATTGCTAACCAACCATTTATCAAAGGAAAACGTATCTTTGGTGTTATTTTCCTTCTTCCTTGGGCTGTCCCAGCCTTCATCACTATCTTGACATTCTCAAACATGTTTAACGATAGTGTCGGAGCTATCAACACCCAAGTATTGCCAATCTTGGCTAAATTCCTTCCTTTCCTTGATGGCGCTCTTATTCCCTGGAAAACAGACCCAACTTGGACTAAGATTGCCTTGATTATGATGCAAGGTTGGCTTGGATTCCCATACATCTACGTTCTGACCTTGGGTATCTTGCAATCTATTCCTAACGACCTTTACGAAGCAGCTTATATTGACGGTGCCAATGCTTGGCAAAAATTCCGCAACATCACTTTCCCAATGATCTTGGCTGTTGCGGCACCTACTTTGATTAGCCAATACACCTTCAACTTTAACAACTTCTCTATCATGTACCTCTTCAACGCTGGAGGACCTGGTAGTGTCGGTGGTGGAGCTGGTTCAACCGATATCTTGATTTCATGGATTTACCGTTTGACAACAGGTACATCTCCTCAATACTCAATGGCGGCAGCTGTCACCTTGATTATCTCTATCATTGTCATCTCAATCTCTATGATCGCATTCAAGAAACTACACGCATTTGATATGGAGGACGTCTAAGATGAATAACTCAATTAAACTCAAACGTAGACTGACTCAAAGCCTTACATACCTTTACCTGATTGGTCTATCAATTGTCATTATCTATCCACTTTTGATTACCATTATGTCAGCCTTCAAGACTGGTAACGTAGTAGCCTTTAAACTAGACAGCAACGTCGACTTTAGTTTTGCTAACTTCCAAGGCCTCTTCACTGAAACCTTGTACGGTACTTGGTACCTCAACACCTTGATCATTGCCTTGATTACCATGGCTGTTCAAACAAGTATCATCGTACTTGCTGGTTATGCCTACAGCCGTTACAACTTCTTGGCTCGTAAACAAAGTTTGGTCTTCTTCTTGATCATCCAAATGGTGCCAACTATGGCCGCTTTGACAGCCTTCTTCGTTATGGCGCTTATGTTGAACGCCCTTAACCACAGCTGGTTCCTCATCTTCCTCTACGTTGGTGGTGGTATCCCGATGAATACTTGGCTCATGAAAGGCTACTTCGATACAGTGCCAATGTCTTTAGACGAATCTGCAAAACTAGACGGTGCAGGACACTTCCGCCGCTTCTGGCAAATTGTTCTTCCACTTGTTCGCCCAATGGTTGCCGTACAAGCTCTCTGGGCCTTCATGGGACCTTTCGGGGACTACATCCTCTCTAGTTTCTTGCTTCGTGAGAAAGAATACTTTACTGTTGCCGTAGGTCTCCAAACCTTCGTTAACAATGCGAAAAACATGAAGATTGCCTACTTCTCAGCAGGTGCTATCCTCATCGCCCTTCCAATCTGTATTCTCTTCTTCTTCCTACAAAAGAACTTTGTTTCAGGACTTACAAGTGGTGGCGACAAGGGATAATTTATCCCCGCCACCCTTTTTCATTTTATACTCTTCGAAAACCTCTTCAAACCACGTCAGCNNTGTTTTGAGCAACCTGTGGTTAGCTTCCTAGTTTGCTCTGTGATTTTCATTAAGTATTAACGATTGTTACTGTAAGTAATGTCCTTACAACAAGCAATTTTTCTCCTAGACTTGAAATAAAGCGAATTTCTCTATATAATAATACTCATATAGAAAACACCTTTTAGAAAGATACCTATGCTTCCATATCCATTTTCCTATTTTTCAAGTATTTGGGGATTTCGTAAGCCCCTGTCCAAACGTTTCGGGCTCAACTGGTTTCAACTACTCTTTACCAGTATCTTCCTTATCAGCTTGTCGATGGTACCCATTGCCATTCAAAACAGCTCCCAGGAGACTTATCCGCTAGAAACCTTTATCGATAATGTCTATGAACCATTGACAGATAAGGTTGTCCAGGATCTCTCTGAACATGCTACAATTGTCGATGGCACATTAATTTATACAGGAACTGCCAATCAAGCCCCTTCTCTTGTGATTGGTCCAAGCCCAGGTAAGGAGTTCCCGAAGGACTTGCAACTGCATTTCGATACAAATGAGCTAGTCATCAGCAAGGAAAGCAAGGAACTGACCCGCATCTCTTACCGAGCCATTCAGACTGAGAGTTTCAAAAGCAAAGACAGCTTGACCCAAGCAATTTCTAAAGACTGGTACCAACAAAATCGTGTCTATATCAGTCTCTTCCTAGTTCTCGGTGCCAGCTTCCTCTTTGGTTTGAATTTCTTTATCGTCTCTCTAGGAGCTAGTCTTCTCCTTTATATCACTAAGAAATCACGCCTCTTTTCATTTAGAACCTTTAAAGAGTGCTATCACTTTATCTTGAACTGTTTAGGATTGCCGACTCTGATTACACTTATTTTGGGATTATTTGGCCAAAATATGACAACCCTGATTACTGTACAAAATATTCTTTTTGTTCTGTATCTGGTCACTATCTTTTATAAAACACATTTCCGTGATCCAAATTACCATAAATAGGAGATTTTTATGCCCGTTACGATTAAAGACGTGGCCAAGGCTGCTGGTGTTTCGCCTTCAACCGTAACCCGTGTTATTCAAAATAAATCAACCATTAGCGACGAAACAAAAAAACGCGTTCGCAAGGCTATGAAGGAGCTCAACTACCACCCCAACCTCAACGCTCGTAGCTTGGTAAGCAGCTACACTCAGGTGATTGGTTTGGTTCTTCCTGATGACTCAGACGCCTTCTACCAGAATCCTTTCTTTCCATCGGTTCTACGTGGCATCTCTCAAGTCGCATCTGAAAACCACTATGCCATTCAGATAGCAACAGGAAAAGATGAAAAGGAGCGTCTCAACGCTATTTCACAAATGGTCTACGGCAAGCGTGTAGATGGGCTAATCTTTCTCTATGCCCAAGAAGAAGATCCCCTCGTCAAACTCGTAGCAGAAGAACAGTTCCCCTTCCTTATCTTAGGTAAATCTCTATCTCCTTTCATCCCACTTGTCGACAACGACAATGTTCAAGCTGGTTTTGATGCGACTGAATATTTCATCAAAAAAGGCTGCAAACGCATTGCCTTTATCGGAGGAAGTAAAAAGCTCTTCGTGACCAAAGACCGTTTAACAGGCTATGAACAGGCGCTTAAGCATTACAAACTGACCACTGACAACAATCGCATCTACTTTGCCGACGAGTTTCTGGAAGAAAAGGGCTATAAATTTAGCAAGCGATTATTCAAGCACGATCCACAAATTGATGCTATCATCACAACCGATAGCCTCCTAGCTGAAGGTGTTTGTAACTATATTGCCAAACACCAGCTGAATGTCCCTGTTCTCAGCTTTGACTCGGTTAATCCCAAGCTCAACTTGGCAGCCTATGTCGATATCAATAGCCTAGAACTTGGTCAAACATCATTTGAAACGATTCTTCAGATTATCAACGATGCTAAAAGCAATAAACAAATTTGTTACCGCCAGTTGATTGCCCATAAAATTATAGAAAAATAAAAACCAGCTCACGCTGGTTTTTTTGGTCACTAATTATCTATCTCAACAAATCTTCCTAGAATATGAACATTTTCCGAGACAGAGACAAAGGCGCTTGGATCCACTTGTGTCATAATCTGTTTAAATTCATTAAACTCTGCACGTGTAATGACAGTGATTAAAACTGCCTTTCTCTCGTGATTATAGGTTCCTTCTGCATCATGGATCATGGTTGCTCCGCGGTGCAATTTTTTATGGATTTTCTCAATTACTTTATCTGGATGATTGGTCACAATCATAGCCTGCATGCGTTTTTGCTTGGTAAAAACAGCGTCTGTCACACGGCTAGAGACAAAGATGGTAATCATAGAGTAGAGAGCGTATTTCCAACCAAAGGTCAAACCTGCTATCAGCATGATAGTTCCATTTACCAAGAAAGAAATACTACCGACATTCTTACCCGTTTTCTTGCGAATAGTCAGGCTGACGATGTCCGTCCCACCACTGGAGATATTGTTTCGAAGAGCAAAACCAATCCCTAAACCCATAACAACACCCCCAAAAAGGGCATTGATAATGGGATCCTCCGTCAAGGTTGCCACAGGGACAAACTGGATAAAGAAGGAACTCATAGACACCGTGATAAATGTAAAGACGGTGAACTTATGGCCAATCTGATACCAAGCCAAGACCATCAAAGGGAAGTTAATAGCGTAAAAGGTTAGCGAAATCGGAATATGAAAACCAAACCAGTGATTACTCAAGGCAGAGATAATCTGTGCCAGACCTGTCGCACCACTCGAATACACATGCCCTGGTTGGAAAAAGAAATTGACTGCTACTGCTGATAAAAAACCATAGACCAGAGAGGCCGAAATCTTCTCATCATATTTTTCCCGAGAGATGCTTTGTAAGACACGTAAAATTTTTATCTGATAAGCAAAGCGGCGCAGATAATAGCGCCACCGCTTAATTCGTTTTGCTTGTTTCATCTTCTTCTACTTGTAAGCTGAGTTCCTCTAGTTGTTTAAGAGCTACTGTTGAAGGAGCTTGTGTCATTGGGTCACTTGCCTTGTTGTTCTTAGGAAAGGCAATGATTTCACGGATATTTTCTTCTCCTGCTAAGAGCATGACAAATCGGTCAAGACCGATAGCCAAACCACCGTGTGGTGGGAAACCATAGTCCATGGCTTCAAGAAGGAAACCAAACTGGTCATTGGCTTCTTCAGCTGAGAAACCAAGGGCCTTGAACATGCGTTCTTGAAGGTCTTTTTGGTTGATACGAAGGCTACCACCACCAAGCTCATAACCGTTCAAGACGATATCGTAAGCAATGGCATGAACCTTAGCCAAATCACCTTCTAATTCGTGAGCAGTCTCTTCCTGTGGAAGTGTGAATGGATGGTGGGCGCTCATATAACGGCCTTCTTCTTCAGACCATTCAAACATCGGCCAGTCAACCACCCAAAGGAAGTTGAACTTATCATTATCAATCATGCCAAGCTCTTTAGCAATGCGTCCACGAAGGGCACCAAGAGTTGCGTTAGCTACTTCAAGCATATCCGCCACAAAGAGAACCAAGTCCTTATCTTCAAGAGCAAGCGCTGTTGTCAATTCTTCTTGGATACCAGTCAAGAACTTAGCAACTGGTCCATTTAATTCTCCATCAACTACCTTGACCCAAGCAAGACCTTTGGCACCATATTGTTTGGCTACTTCCGTCATCTTATCGATGTCTTTACGTGAATAGTTGTCCGCAGCTCCTTTGACCACAATGGCTTTAACCGCAGGTGCTTCTGAAAAGACTTTGAAGTCTACACCTTTGACCACTTCTGTCAAGTCCTGAAGCAACATGTCAAAACGAGTATCTGGCTTGTCAGAACCGTAAAGAGCCATAGCGTCATCGTATTTCATACGAGGGAATGGAAGCGTCACTTCGATGCCTTTAGTCTCTTTCATCACACGCGCAATCAAGCCTTCTGTGATATCTTGAATTTCTTGCTCAGTAAGGAAAGATGTTTCCAAGTCGACCTGAGTGAACTCAGGCTGGCGGTCTCCACGCAAGTCCTCATCACGGAAACATTTGACGATTTGGTAATAACGGTCAAAACCAGCATTCATCAACAATTGCTTAGTGATTTGCGGACTTTGAGGAAGGGCGTAAAAATGCCCTTTATTGACGCGAGACGGTACCAAATAGTCACGCGCCCCTTCTGGTGTTGACTTAGAAAGGAATGGTGTTTCCACGTCGATAAACTCCAACTCATCCAAGTAGTTGCGGATAGAGTGGGTCACCTTAGCACGAAGTTTAAGATTTTCCAACATTTCTGGGCGACGAAGGTCAAGGTAACGGTAACGCAAACGCGTATCGTCATTAGCCTCAATCCCATCCTTAATCTCAAATGGGGTTGTCTTAGCTGTATTAAGCACTGTCAGAGCTGTCACGTTTAACTCAACTGCACCAGTTGGTAACTTATCATTGGCTTGCTCACGCGCAGCGACCTGACCAGTCACCTCGATAACAAATTCGCTACGAAGGCTTTCAGCTGTTGCCATGACCTCGGCAGAGACTTTTTCAGGGTTGATAACCAACTGCATGATTCCTTCACGGTCACGAAGGTCGATAAAGATCAAACCACCGAGGTCACGACGACGGCCAACCCATCCTTTCAAGGTTATTTCTTGTCCGATGTGTTCCTCACGAACACGACCAGCATACATACTACGTTTCATGTTTTCTCTCCTCTTTTATTCTGTTACTATTTTACCATAAAAGCGCAGGCTCTTCATGAAAATCAGCAGAAAAGTTTGCCAGTCTTAAAAAATCAGGTAAAGTCCCTAAAAATTAGCGCCCATACAAAAATCCGATGAAGTTCATCGGACTCTTTTATTTTGAATTTTTGCCTGCTTTACGCTTTTCAGCAATTTCGGCTGCCTTTCGAGGCAAGACAATTTCCGTTATGTAAGCCGTCCCAAAACGCAAGACACCTGCAATAGGAGCAAAGACGACTGCTAGATAGTTATGGAAGAAATCGCCTTTGAAGGCATAAGCTAGCGCCCCAATGATGAAAAATAGAACAACTGCTTGAATCACTGCTAATAAAATTACTCGTTTCATGTGACCTCCTGACTCTATTATAGCATGAGAATCATCAAAAAGCTGACTAAATTATTCAAAGCGTGGAGAGAAATACTGTAGACCAGACCTTTTCTGCTAATATAAGCCAAGCCCAAACTAAAACCAAGGCTAAAATAGACAAAAAATTGTTGCACATCACCTGGGAAATGACCTAAGGCAAACAAAACACTGGATACCAGAAGGAAAAGCAGAGTTTGTTTACTATTGTCCTGCTTAGGAAAGAGGTAGCGTGCTAACATCCCTCTAAAGATAAGCTCTTCCGTCAGAGGAGCAAAAATAACGACCGCAAAGAAGGAGAAGAGTGGTTGAGACAAGGTCAAGTCTGTCGCTATTTGCTGATTTACTGAAGGATCATCTGGCAAGAAGAATTGAACGACCAGAGATAAGAACCAAACCAAGGCAGGAAGCCAAATAAATCGGTTAAAGCCGCTCTTCTCAATATGAACAGAAGCCTTATGATACCATTTGTAAATGCCGTACACATAAACTCCAGCCAAGGCCACATAGAGCAAGGTCACAGCATAGGGTGAAGCGCCTAAGGCAAGCGACGTAGTCGCGAGCCCCTGAATGAAGCCATAGATGAATAAAAAGGATAGAATGGCTAGAAGAAACCAGCCAAGTTTTTTAAGTAGTTTCATAAAGTTCTCCTATCTTGCTTTATAACTATTTTTCAATACAAAGAGGTTCGCTATTCCTAACACAAGTACCCAGGCAAGTAACATACCGATGTTAGAAAAAGATATTTCCCCACCTTTTTTATTTAAAAGATTTACAATAGGACCGATGAACGAGTAATCCAACACTTTTTGAACCGTATCATTTTGAAGAGCAATTATAGGTAAAAAAGAGACAATTAACATAGGGAAGATACTATAAACTTGCGCTTTAGATTGAGTATCTGACACCGCACCGATTAGAAGGTTGAGAAAAATAATACTAATAGTTGCTAGGAGCAAATAGATAACATAGGCAAATAAGTAACCTGATAGATCTACTTTAAGATAGATGGGAAGTACAATCATAGCAAGTAACATTATCAGAATAGGGAGAACAAGCATACTAAAAGTATATTCTGTTGCTGTCACACCACTTAGAATGAGTGATTTAAGATTTCGTTTTTCCTTATCTTCTGCCATCATAATCGATACCATATAACCACTTCCCATGCTCAAGACCATCGTCAAGCTAGCAGATAGTAAAAATAGGCTCAATTGTCCATTCTTATTTAAAAATTCATTATATAAAACAGCAATACCAAAAGGCATCAATAAAGTCGCTAACAAAGTTGAATTGCTGATAAGAACTTGTAATCTTAACCATAGTAGGGCATTTAATTTTCTAAACATCTAACTTTTCTCCTGTTAATCTGATAAAGATCTCTTCTAAAGTCGGCTCACAAGAGTGAACCACCATCAAATCTGTCGTGTCTAAATGTGGCAATTCTTCAAATGGAACTATCTGTTCTCGTCCATCTTTATAAGCTACACGTACTTTCTTATCCACATGGTACTTCTGGATAATATCTTGCGGACTTCCATACTCTATTAAATTACCCTTATTTAAAAGAGATAAGCGATCACAAAGCAGAGTTGCTTCATTCATATCATGCGTGGTCAGAAAGATAGTTGTCCCCGCATGCTTTAATTCTTGAAGTAGGGTATGAATCATCTTAGATGTTGTAGGGTCTAAGCCACTGGTTGGCTCATCAAGGAAGAGAATCTTAGGTGCATTAAGAAGGGCACGAGCCAAGAACATTCGTTGTTTCATTCCTGTAGATAGTTTTTCTGCGATAATATCTTTAGCATCTGCCAATCCAACCTGTTGAAGCACCTGAACTACTCTATCTGCCTTGAGGCCATATAACTTAGCATAGATGAGAAGATTTTTATAAAGACTCATCTTTTCATAAAAACTACTGCCATCACTCACAATACCAATTTGTTCCAAATCATTTGAGGTTAAATCTTGAGAATTCTTGCCTAGCAAAACTGTTTTACCTTGATCTGCAGCCAACTGTCCTGTTAAGACATTGATCATGGTTGTTTTACCTGAGCCAGAAGGTCCCAGAAAACCAAAGATTTCACCCTCCTTAATCTCAAAAGAAATCTGATGAAGAGCTTTTTTGCTCCCAAAACTTTTACTTACATTTTCAACACGAATCATAGAAACTCCTTTATTTGAAATAGCGTTTTACCATAGGTAACTGCATCACATTGATATAAATATGGATAGCTCCTACAAGCAAGAAGGCTAGCAGCTGAATCTCTCCTGTCAAGAAAGAAATGATAAAAAGAAAAACATATAAGACTGGTAAGACATACTGATTTAATTGGAATAAAATCCGAAAACTCTGTTCCAAATTAGCCTGACGCTCCCCTTCATCATAAGAATTTACATACTCTAAGACATCCTTTGGTGTTGAGAAAAATGCCAAATCAAACTGACGAACAATCGCAATGGTCTTAAAAAGATATTTTTGAACACTGAGAATCAGCACTAATCCCAAAAAAGAAAGAGATAAGGTTAGATTGCTTCTATTTGGTACAATCACTTCACTACCTGAGATGAAAAGAGCCAATAAAATCGCTACACTTGCAATATTAAAAGCAGTGGTTCCAAACTCGAGATTCCGATACATTTGCACATAATAGGTTTCATTCAGATCATCGTCCATTTCCTCTTGATACAAGGAATGAAATTTTCTGCTTTTCTTTAAGAAATTGAATGTCAAAAGAATGCTAATGAAACCTAACACTAAACAAATAGCTGATATCCATGGTATCAAGATTTTTACATCTAACATAATTCCGTGGGATTCGGCAACAGCCTTAAACATCCCTACAAAAATGCCAAAGAAAGCTCCCAAGACAATAGACATCAAAAATAATAACAATCCACGTTTCTTTTTCTTTTCCATATTCATTCTCCTTATTTACTTGCTAGATTTTTGGATTTCTTTTCAATCCAGTCAACGACTGGGATAAGAGCAAAGTAGGCCCAGATAAATTGGTCGCTGTAATAGAGATCAAACCATCCTAGATTTGTTCCAATTAGTAGACATAGGCTGACTAATAGAGCTATGGCAACTACATAATAAATCACTTTATACTTGTTCATCACTCGTCCTCCTCCAAGCGAAATACCGATTCGACTGTTTCGTTGAAAATTTGAGATATTTTCAGGGCAATGATAATGGACGGGGTGTACTCATCCCGTTCTAGTAGGCTAATGGTCTGTCTGGAAACCCCTGCCAGCTTGGCTAGGTCGGTTTGATTGAGACCATCGCGAGCTCGAAGCTCTTTTAGACGATTTTTTAGTTGCATGTCACACACCTACTTTCCGTCAAATTCAACAGTTTGGATATCCTCAATGCGTTGTAGTTTGAATTTTTCTTTTCCTTTTTTATTAACACGACGTAGCTTGACCCATTCCTCATCAACATCCACAACTTCCCAGTTATCTGTTCCAAAAACTTGTCCAACGATTGTCGGTGTTTTCCCAATCAATTCTTTTAATAATCTTGACATTTCTTTATTTCCTTTCTGTTTTTGCTCAATTCTTTTGATTTTATTCTCTAATTTCTTGACCCTTTGGGTATGATAGAGATAAAACATAATCACAAGAGGTACAAATCCTAATGCCCACATAATCGTTCCCTGCTCCTTTTCTCTTAACTTGATTATATTGTAACACATCTTTTTCTTTTTGACAAGCATATTTGTCAAAAAGTTTATGATTTTTGTCATTTTGCAAAAGAAAAAGGTCAGGAGTAGGTTTCTGACCAGTTTTTCTGTTATTAAAAGCCTAATTTTTCAAAGATTTCTGAGAAGTTTTGGCTGATTGTCTCAAGTGACACTTGGACTTCTTCTCGGGTTTGGTTATTCTTGACCGTCACTTGTCCGCTTTCGACTTCACTCTCTCCTAGGGTGATGAGGGTTTTAGCCACAAAGACATCGGCTGACTTGAATTGAGCTTTGAGCTTACGGTTGAGGTAATCACGCTCTGCTTTGAAACCTTGTTGGCGAAGAGCCTGTACCAATTCCAAGGCCTTGACATTTGCTCCTTCACCCAAAACTGCGATATAGACATCTAGGGCGTTTTCGATAGGGAGGGCCACACCTTGCTTTTCAAGAATGAGAAGCAGGCGCTCTACACCAAGTCCAAAACCAAAGCCAGCAGTTTCAGGGCCTCCAAAGTAAGAAACCAAACCATCGTAACGACCACCCGCACAGACGGTCAGGTCATTGCCCTCAATCTCAGTGATAAACTCGAAAATGGTGTGGTTGTAGTAGTCCAGACCACGCACCATATTGGTATCGATGATATAGTCTACTCCAAGATTTTCCAACATCTGACGCACAGCATCAAAATGAGCTTGACTTTCTTCATCAAGGAAGTCCAAGATAGACGGTGCATTCTCCACTGCCACCTTGTCTTCTTTTTCCTTAGAGTCCAAGACACGAAGAGGATTTTCCTCCAAACGACGTTGGCTATCCTTAGACAAGGTCTCCTTGAGCGGTGTTAAGTAGTCAATCAAGGCTTGACGGTAGGCCGCACGGCTCTCAGGATTTCCAAGAGTGTTAAGATGTAATTTGACACCTTGGATACCGATTTCTTTCAAGAAATGGGCTGCCATCGCGATGGTTTCCACATCGGTAGCTGGATTGCTAGAGCCAAAACACTCAACACCAATCTGGTGGAACTGGCGTAAACGCCCTGCCTGTGGACGCTCATAACGGAACATAGGTCCCATATAGTAGAACTTGCTTGGCTTTTGCACTTCTGGGGCGAAGAGTTTATTTTCCACATAAGAACGGACTACTGGCGCAGTTCCTTCTGGACGGAGGGTAATATGACGGTCACCCTTGTCATAGAAATCGTACATTTCCTTAGTTACGATATCCGTTGTATCTCCGACAGAGCGACTGATGACCTCGTAATGCTCAAAAATAGGCGTGCGCACTTCTGCATAGTTGTAGCGCTTGAAAATCTCACGGGCAAAGCCCTCAACGTACTGCCATTTGGCAGACTCAGCAGGTAAAATATCCTGCGTTCCTTTTGGTTTTTGTAATTTCATAGGGAATCCTCTTTAAACTTAATAGTCTTATTTTACCATAAATAGAGTGATTAAAACAGTGAGAAAAAATTAGGATTCAAATATCATTTTTGAGATTAAGCCCTGTCAAAAAAATAGCTATCAAGGAAAGACCAACAAATAGCATCCAAGTCAACTGTATATTCCATACGGCTACAAGTGAAAAACAGGCTGTTCCCACAGGTATGGATAAGGTAAACAATAAACCTAAAAAATTACTGGTACGAGCTAAAACCTCTGGAGCTAGATTTTTCATGAGCATGGCACTAATCTTTGGTTGAACTTTACCAGACACATACAGAGTTAAAAAGAGAAATAGCAAACCAAGCACGACTTGATTGAATACGTTAGCCAGAGCAATTAGAGTGAGTCCTACGGTCGCCCACATCATCAATCTAGGCAGGGACTGCTTCCCAAAATAATCATTGCCCGTAAGGCTACTGATGATGATTGCTAACAAAGCACAGAATTGACTGATAAATAATGCCTCTGTGTAAGAAAAGTCCAAAAGAGAATGGCTCAAAAAGAAGATATTATAAATTCCACCCAAAGCGCCACCCAAGGCATTGATAAGCAAGACAGCAAAGAGCATAAAACCAAAGTTTTTCTGTCCACCTTTAAGAAAAACGAGACGTAAATTTCGATAAATCGTTAGGAACTGGTCTTTGATCGGAAGCTTCTCATTTTTTAGAATTTCACCATCAGCAGATGACATTGACAGGCTCAATTTGCTTTTTCCTAAAAAGAGGATGACGGCTGATACTAGGAAGAAACAGGCATTGATTCCCGCAACGAGGGAAAAATTGTTGACCGATAGACCTAAGAGCCAGACTCCAAAAGCTTGACCACCAATAGCTGAAATATAGGTGATGAATTGGGAAAAAGAATAAGCCTCCATCAAATCATTTTCAGCTACTTTTTCCTTAATGAGAGGCATGCGCAAACCACCTGCAAAATCACTGATGACATCACTAATGACATTGATTAAACACAGGCTAGAAAAGGCAAAGAGACTAGCTTGCTGAACAACTAGGGCTGCTAGAAAAAATAAAACCGCCTGAAACAAACCGCTATAGACCATCCATTTGACCTTGTCCCTTGTGTAATCTGCCCGAATCCCTACAAAAACTGTAAAGAGAGTCGGAAGAATCATGACAATATTCGCCATAGCAACAGCAAAAGAGGCTTGTGGCAAGGTCGATGCATAGACGATAAAGACCAGATTGAAAATTGAAGCACCAAAAGCATTGAAGAAGCGTGACAAAGTCAAGAGTCGATAAGCTTGATTTCTGAACAATAGTTTCATAGATAATCTCCCTTCTTGTTCGAAGTTCTATATAAAGTATGACTATAGTATAGCACTTAGAAATTCTAGAGAAAAAACTTTTGAATATATGCAACAAACGAAATGAGAAAAAAGAAACGATAGAATTTCTCCAGTGACACGAGAGAGCCCAATAGTTCTATCGCTTCAAATTTTAAATTATTTTCTTAGTTTGCAGATATTCAAGAATCAGTCGTTTTTCTATAGTAATCTGCCGATTTATTACAGCCAAGCATCTCAAAAATACGGACAGCATCCTCCATCTTTTTCTGTCCTTCCTTGACTCTACCTTGCTTGCTATCAAGGAGACCTTCCGCCCACAGATAAACAATCCGGAAATAGGTCTCATTTTCCTTGTAGAAATGCTCTTCGATAACACGTTTAAAATAAGAGGCATTGGTAAATTCTTCACACTCAATGCTGGCTAAAAAACCATTCAATAGTATAGTGTGAAACAGGTTTCGATTACCAGACATTTCCATTAGAAAATCAGATTTTCGTACCATCTCTCTAACATACCTAGTGAAAAGAGAAGCAGATAGAAATTGTGAACTGACTGAAAATAAATTGAGTTCATAGATTCCCCAAATCTCGGTAGAAAACAAATAATCATGAAGGACTTTCCCTTCCTCTGCCGTTAACTCTACCGTATCATCCATGCTCTTCATATAAGACTTAATCATAATGGCATTTAAAATATGTTTCTGTTTGTTTTGAGAATGGACATGCTTTTGATACTCCTTGCGATACAAGTCCTCAAGAGGAGCTATATTCTTTGGATCCAAGACATCTATGATTTCTTTTCTCAACTCAGAATCTGTATCATACTGAAAACCTCTCGCCAGAAAGAGAATTTCCTCTACACTGGCAGATATATTTCCCAAGGCAAATAGAAACTTTTCCACCGAAAGCTCACTCTGACCTGTTTCAAAGCGGGACAACATAGACGGCGAAAATTGTCCCCCGGTTGCTTGTCTCAGTGAGATATTTCTTGACTCTCGTAATTGTCTAAAGACTTTTCCAATCTGCTCCATAGACTTCCCCTTGATTCCGTATTTTCTTCATTTTATCATATTTTTCAGAAAATTCATCAAAAGCTTGCCAAATTGTCAGAGTTATGAGAAAATAGGGGATATTTATCATGTGGAGGGACTGTAATGAGAGAGGATATCAAAATCAATGACCGTGCTTTGGCCTTGCAAGATCAAATTATCGAAAAACTAGAGAAGGTTTTTGATACAGATGTGGAATTGGATGTTTACAATCTAGGGCTGATCTATGAAATCAATCTGGACGAAACAGGTCTCTGCAAGATTGTCATGACCTTCACTGACACCGCCTGTGATTGTGCCGAAAGCCTGCCTATTGAAATCGTTGCAGGTCTGAAACAAATCGAGGGGATCGAAGATGTCAAGGTTGAAGTTACCTGGTCGCCTGCTTGGAAAATCACACGAATCAGTCGCTATGGCCGTATTGCCCTTGGACTACCACCTCGTTAATCAGACCAATCACTTTTAAAGATGAAAAAAGCAAGCCGAAAATGGCTTGCTTTTTGATACTCAATGAAAATCAAAGGGCAAACTAGAAAACTAGCCGCAGGTTGCTCAAAACACTGTTTTGAAGTTGTGGATAAAATTGACGAAGTCAGCTCAAAANNAACCATACCTACGGCAAGGCGACGTTGACGTGGTTTGAAGAGATTTTCGAAGAGTATGAGTTTATTTTTTACCTGACTTGTCCATATTCCAGAAGTCTGTCACGGCTCCGCGTGAAGCAGATGATACGATGTGGGCATATTTACCGAGGACACCACGGCTATAAAGTGGTGGCAAGGTTGTTTCTGCCTTGCGTTTTTCAAGTTCTTCTTCGGATACGGCCATGGAAATTTCTTTGGTATCTTGGTCAACCGTAACGATATCGCCTGTACGAAGATAGGCAATTGGTCCACCATCCTGAGCTTCAGGAGCGATATGTCCAACAACCAGACCATAAGTACCACCAGAGAAACGTCCATCCGTCAAGAGGGCCACCTTGTCTCCTTGACCTTTACCAACGATCATTGAAGAAAGGGACAGCATCTCAGGCATACCAGGACCACCCTTAGGTCCAACGAAACGAACAACGACTACATCGCCATCAACGATTTCATCTGTCAAAACAGCCTGAATGGCATCTTCTTCTGAGTCAAAGACCTTAGCTGGCCCAACGTGACGACGCACTTTAACACCTGATACCTTGGCAACTGCACCGTCAGGAGCAAGGTTTCCGTTCAAGATGATAAGCGGACCGTCCGCACGTTTTGGATTTTCAAGTGGCATGATAACTTTTTGACCTGGTGTGAGGTCTGCAAAGTCAGCCAAGTTCTCAGCAACTGTCTTACCAGTACATGTGATGCGATCTCCATGAAGGAATCCATTTGCCAACAAGTACTTCATAACCGCAGGGACACCACCGACTTCGTAGAGGTCTTGGAAGACATACTGACCAGATGGTTTCAAGTCGGCCAAGTGAGGCACACGCTCTTGGATCGTATTGAAGTCCTCAAGTGACAAGTCAACATTGGCAGCATGGGCAATGGCAAGCAAGTGAAGAGTGGCGTTTGTAGAACCACCGAGAGCCATCGTCACAGTGATGGCATCTTCAAAGGCTTCACGAGTCAAGATATCTGATGGTTTGAGACCAAGCTCCAACATCTTAACAACAGCACGTCCTGCTGCTTCGATATCTTCTTTCTTATCAGCTGATTCAGCTGGGTGAGATGAAGAACCTGGCAAACTCATACCCAAAACTTCGATAGCAGTCGCCATGGTATTAGCAGTATACATACCACCACAGCCACCAGGGCCAGGGCAGGCATTACATTCAAGACGTTTCACGTCCTCAGCTGTCATGTCACCGTGGTTCCATTTTCCGATACCCTCAAAGACAGAAACCAAGTCAATGTCTTTGCCATCAAGATTTCCCGGTGCAATCGTTCCACCATAGGCAAAGACTGCAGGGATATCCATATTGGCAATGGCAATCATAGATCCAGGCATGTTCTTGTCACAGCCACCGATAGCGACGAAGGCATCCACGTTGTGACCACTCATAGCCGCCTCGATGGAGTCCGCGATGATGTCACGAGATGTTAGAGAGAAACGCATACCAGGCGTTCCCATAGCGATCCCGTCTGCTACGGTAATAGTTCCAAACTGTACAGGCCAAGCGCCTGCAGATTTGACACCTTCTTTAGCCAGTTTCCCGAAATCATGCAAGTGAATGTTACATGGTGTATTTTCCGCCCAAGTCGAAATCACTCCCACAATCGGTGTTTCAAAGTCCTTATCTGTCATACCAGTCGCACGAAGCATAGCACGGTTTGGTGATTTTACCATACTGTCATAAATGCTACTGCGGTGACGTTTATCTAATTCAGTCATTTGTTCCCTCCCATTTCAGTTTTTACTATTATAGCACATTTTAAAAGCAATGAACAGAAGAAAATTCTTGAATTTTCAGAAAATTCTATATACATATGAAATATTTAAAACTAAAAACAACAAAGCGGATTAGGGCACTTTCTGATGACCAGAATATGCTTTTTAATCCGCTTTCTTTAAATAACGTACTGTAATTGTTACAAAAATTCTTTCAGAACAGTGTATTCAACATCTATCTTGCATTATAAATTTCTAGAACTTTCTCTTTTATATTCGATTCACTCAAACCATACTCATTAAGAAGATAATCCACTTTCCCTACTTGACCGAATCTTTCTTGAACACCCATCCGATGAATTTTTGTTATTCCATCATCAGAGAATAATTCACATAAAGCACTGCCAATTCCACCTATCTGATTGTGGTTTTCTACAGTAAATATAGTTTTTCCACTTAACATTGTTTTTATCTGTTCTGGTATCGGTTTGATTCTAAATAAATCTATCACACCTACTGAATAACCTAATTTAGACAGTTCATCTACAACTCGAATACTTGGAGCAACCATTATGCCAGAAGCAACGATTACAAGATCTTCCCCGTGTCTTAACTCAATGTAGCCTTTAGAAAAATCTTCTCCACCTTGATAGACAGCCTCTGGAGCTTTTCGAATTGTTCGAATATATTTTAGTCCTTTTAAGTCTAATGTCTGGTTCAAGATTTCACGAAATTGGATATCATCAGTTGCTTCGAAAATGATCGATTTAGGAATTAAACGTAACAATCCAATTTCTTCAAATGGGATATGTGTCCCACCATTCATTTCCGCAGTTACTCCTGCATCTGATCCAATAACAGTGGCATCCAATTGTGCGTATCCAAGAGAAATAAATAATTGATCAAATACTCTTCGTGAAGCAAAAGGGCCAAATGTATGAAGATAAGGTCTAAACCCCTGAATAGACAAGCCTGCTGCAAGGCCGACCATTTCTGCTTCCATAATCCCAACATTCACATAACGGTCTCCAAAGTCCTTTTCAAGATTATGAGTAGCCATCGAACTTGACAAATCGGCTTCTAAGACTACTATATCAGAATCACTTTGATTAGCCTCTAAAAGGAAGTCTCTATATACATGCCGTAATTCTTTCGTGCTTCTCATCATTCTGTTTCCTCCAATTCCTGACTTAATCTTTCTACAACTGAAGTTAACATTTGTTTCTCCTCTACAGTAGGGCGAAGATGATGATTGGATTTCATTTCTTCCAGCTCTTGAACCCCTTGACCTTTAATAGTATCTAATACAATGCACTTAGGTGATGAATTATTTGACTGTTTTAATTGGACAATCCCTTCATAAATTTCTCTAATATCTGAACCCTTGACCCTAATGGATTCAAATCCAAATGCTGAAAATTTTTCTACGAAGTCACCTGGATTACAAATATCCTTTGTAAAACCATCTAATTGTTTTTTGTTATCATCAACAAATACAATTAAGTTGGATAACTGTTGCTGAGAAGCAAACTGTATAGCCTCCCAACATTGTCCCTCATTTAACTCACCATCTCCAACAATAGCATAGGTATAAAAGGGACTTTTTCTTATTCTCTGACCATATGCAAGTCCAGTTGCAACACTAATTCCTTGTCCTAAAGAGCCCGTTGTCATATCTATGCCTGGCGTTAGATTTCTATCAGGATGAGACGGTAATTTGGTTCCATTTGTATTTAAAGAATATAAGAATTCTTTGTCAAAGAAACCATTCAAATAGAGTGTACTGTATAAAGCTGGTCCTCCATGACCTTTTGATAATATGAAATAATCTCTATCTCGTGCTGCAAATATTTCTGGAGTCATTGGCATTATTTCACCATAAAGCACTGCTAGAACTTCTACGATAGACAGACTTCCTCCGTAATGTCCGAATCCAAGATGATTCAATGTTCTAAGAGTATTTAATCGGATGTTAGTCGCAAATTTTCTTAACTCATCTTCTCTATTTTCACTTAAAATCATCCCTTACTCCTCCTTTGCAGATGGCTTTTTAATAAAGGATACTCCAAACATAACTGCTAAAATAAGAACAAGACCAATCACAATGCCTGCTTGTGAGCCAAATTGATTTAACATTCCTAAAATAATTCCTGATAGACCAAAATCTGCATCTGAGAAAGTTGATCCTTGGAAACCAAGTCCTCCCAAAACTGGCATTAAAAAGACTGGAAGAAAACTGATTAAAATACCTTGTAAAAATGCTCCAATAGTGGCTCCACGAACACCACCAGATGCATTCCCAATGACACCTGCAGTCGCTCCACAGAAGAAATGAGGTACAACGCCTGGTAAGATAACAACCGTTCCTGAAGCAATCATAATTGCCATACTTACTAAACCACCAACAAAACTAGAGATAAATCCAATTAGAACTGCATTGGGTGCATAAGTATAAACAATCGGACAATCCAAAGCAGGTTTTGAATTAGGTACAAGACGCTCTGAAATACCTTTAAAGGCTGGAACAATTTCACCCAAAATAAGGCGAACACCTGCTAAAATAACAAATACCCCTGCTGCAAATTGACCTGCTAATTGTAAAGCATAAACTAGACCACTTGTACCACTACTGATTTCTTTTTCTATATATTCTGACCCTGCAAAGATAGCTACAATAATGTAAATAACTGCCATGGATAAAGTAATACTAACAGTGCTATCACGTAAAAAAGCTAAACTCTTTGGAAATTTAATGTCCTCTGTTGATTTTGATTTGTCACCGATAAGGCTACCAGTAAAACCACTCAACCAATATCCCAAAGAACTGAAATGACCTAAAGCCACCTTGTCATTTCCAGTTAATTGAACCATATATTTTTGCACAAATGCTGGGGAAATACTCATAATAATACCGAGTGCTAATCCTCCTAGTAAGATAAGAGGCAAGCTAGTAAAGCCAGCAACTGATAAAATGACCGCAATCATACATGCCATATATAGAGTGTGGTGCCCTGTTAAAAAAATATATTTAAATCGAGTAAAACGAGCGATTAAGATATTGAACACCATGCCTGCAAACATAATCATTGCAGTAGCTGAGCCATATGTTGTTAAAGCTACAGCTACAATTGCTTCATTATTCGGCACAACGCCAGATAAATGAAAAGCATGCTCAAACATGGTACCAAATGGATTTAAAGAATTTTGTACAATTCCTGCACCACCAGATACAACTAAGAAACCAACAAAGGTCTTAATTCCACCTTTAATAATATCAGGTAATTTCTTCTTCTTAAGAACTAATCCTAAAATTGCAATTAAAGCTACTAAAATAGCTGGTGTACTAACAATATCCAATATGAACTTCATCATGACGCTAGCCTCCTATATAAGTCCTTTTTCTTCACAAAGTTTAGTAATTAATTCTCGTAGTTCATCCATATCAATAATACTATTTAAGATACGAACATCTCCAAGATGACTAGCTGAATCAGCTAGATCACGACCAACAATCCAAATATCAGCTGCATTTGGATCTGCTCCACCTAAATCATAATGTTCAACTTCTACATCTGAAACATTCAAATCACTCAATACAGATTCAATATTCATCTGTACCATAAAACTTGAACCTAATCCTGAACCACAAGCTGTACCAATTTTTAACATTATCTAATCCTCCTGTTTAATTATCATTTTAATATCATTATAGTTTTTTGATGATATTAAAGTTTGAACATGATTTTTATCTCTTAAAATTGTTGTTAAATGTGACAAAGCCTTTAAATGACTCTCATTATCAATGGCTGCAATACAAATCAACAATCTTACCTCTTGTTCTGGATTATCCAATAAATAAATCGGTTCTTCCAAAACTAACATTGACATTCCTATTTCATTCACACCTTCATCTGGCCGAGCGTGAGGAATTGCTACTCCCTTCCCTAAATTAATAAAAGGTCCAAACTCTTCTACTTTTTGAATCATTGCCTCAGGGTAGTTCTCAGTTATCTTATGTTGATCCAAAAGCGGTTTAGCTGCTAAACGAATCGCCTCCTTCCATCCTAATTTTTGCGAACTAACCTGATAGGTTTCTTTGGTAATAAGTTGTTCTAGCACTGGTACAATTTCCTTTCTATCATTTTTTTGATAAAGATAATTCTTTAACGCCAATCTTAATTCCAATTCTTGTGTAATAATTCCATATCTTTTGACAATATTCAGGATTTGTTCAATCTCAAAATCTCCATACTCTAAATTCGGAAAATCTTTTAACACTAGTTCTACTAGTTGTATTGCTTGCTCTTCAGTCATCATAACCGAAACTAGATAATTTGGCTTTTCTGTCTCCACCTTTATGGTAGAAAAAACCATATCATAGTCACTACTAGCTTTCACCTGTAAATCATCAATCTTTGAGGTTCCTATAAACTCAATTTGAGGAAATAATGCTAATAGATTCTCTTTTAACATCAATGAAGAACTAACACCATTAGGACAAATGATTGCTGCTTTATAGCATTTTTGAGGCAAAGTATCTGCTTTCTTTAAATAACCTCCGAAATGGATAACAAAATATGCTGTTTCACTATCAGGTATGGGATTGTCAATAGCGTCCATCAAGGGCATCAAAGAATCTTTGACTAATTCAAATAAATCAGGATAATGTTCTTTAACATGCAATACATATTCATTTGAACTAGGTAGGCCGAACTTTAATCTATAGTAAGCCGGTATAAGGTGGCGGCGAAGATTTTCTCTCAATCCTTCCCTTTGTTTAAAATGTAACAAAGAAATATCTTCCATTCTACTTATAATAGCCTCTGTTAATTGATTAAAGTAAACCGGAGCAACATCTACTTCACCTTCAAAGCAACTTGATAATAAAACTGTGATATAGCGATAATCATCCTCAGAAAACACCGTATCTATAATTCCCAAATCAACCACTGTATCCAATAAAATAGTGGTTATATCTTGAATAACAGGAGATACTAATGTCTCTGAAAGACATACTCTTTCAACATCCCTTTGATACCTACACAGAATGAATACTAAACCGAAAAGGTAAACTTTTAATTGATTAACAATAGGTACTAGCTGTAGCTTCTCATAATAATCTTTAACTACCTGATTTATCAAATCATAAGTTAATGAATACCCCCAACTGGATAAAACATAATCCAAACCCCAAATCCCTATGGAGGATTCCAGCAACTCACTAACCATTTGAAAAGCTAAGCGGTGCTTATTCCACTCTGAACCGTGTAAAGTATAACCTTTTGCTCTACTGTACCCTAGCTCCAAATCATTATCTAACATAATCTTTCTTAATGATTGAATATCAGATAAGGTTGTATTCTTACTTACTTTCAAAAAGTCTTGGTAATGATTATTCGATATAAAATCTAATCGGCAAAAAGTGTAAAGATAGATTAAAGCTAAGCGAGTCGACTTTGGTAAAACCAATTCATCCGACTTAATAATATCTGTCAAAGACTGCTTCGTACGATTTGATAAACTATAGCGACCTTGTTTTTTATCCAGCACTATCCCTTTATTAGCTAGATAAGGCACTAAATAATCTATTCCTTCTTTGACTTCCTTTATAGGTAAGCTCACCTTAACAGATAATTCATATAATGATAGCTCACAATGATCCATCAAAGTCATCAAAATAACTAGTGCTCTATAATCAAACATTTCTCTTCCTTTCTAACTACAATTATAGTGTAAAAGTTATAAGAATAAAAGAGTATTTGAGCACAATATAATCTCACCTTTTAAAAGAAATTATTGGGCTGAAAGTTTTTAGTGATTATTTTCAACTTTCTATTGACTTTTAAAAACAAAGTGATATCATTTAGATATCAAATAATGGGAATGGTTGAAACGACACTGGAACGGCTCAATGAAGGGGAATTGGTAGAGATTGACGAAGAACGAAAAGCTGCCATGGTTTCAAATCTCCTTGTCGTTCTTTGTGGCAATCATGATGCACAACCAATTGTCAACACGGGAAGTCTTTACTAAAGATGGTTGAAGCTAAAAAAAAGCAGATCCCCCTTCGACTCTCAACAAAGTTATACGCTGCACTCACATCATGGGCAGAAGATGACTTTCGTTCAGTCAATGGGCAAATCGAATATCTCCTCACAGAATGTGTCAAACAACGGAAGAAAGACGGAAAATACGTATCAGAAACCATTGACGAACCATTTGAAATTGATATTTAACACCTTCTCCTGTCTGCTAGGTCTGACAGGAGAATTTTTTCATCTTTTTTTGTCAAGTAACTTTACTTTACAAAAAAAATGTGTTATCCTAGTATGGTTGATGAAAATCAGTAGATTGAATCGAATATAAATACCTAAAGGAGAAATCAAAATGGCAGTACCTGCACGTCGCACTTCAAAAGCGAAGAAAAACAAACGTCGTACACACTACAAAGTAACAGCTCCATCTGTAAACTTTGACGAAACTACTGGAGATTACTCACGTTCTCACCGTGTATCACTTAAAGGATACTACAAAGGACGTAAAATCGCTAAAGCTGCATCAGCTGAATAATAGAAGGGAGATACCATGCGCGTAAATATTACACTTGAACACAAAGAATCTGGTGAACGCTTGTACCTTACTTCTAAAAACAAACGTAACACTCCAGACCGTCTTCAATTGAAGAAATACTCACCAAAACTTCGCAAACACGTTGTGTTTACAGAAGTGAAGTAAGCATTCAATACGAATCAATACAGAAGAAAAACGCTGATTCAAGCGTTTTTTCTTTTTGTTAATTTCAGTACATTGCAATGAGAATCATTCGAATGACTACATTATTGATAATATTTGTTAAGCCATCAAAAGTAATTAACATTTCATAACGAGTAATCCTATTTAAACTCGTCTCACTATCTATTTTTTCTTATCTCTGTGTTATAATGAAATAAAACAAACATTTATATTCCGTTTTTAGCATCTCATTAAAATTGTTCAACATTAATCCTTTCAATCTATACTTAATGAAGATACACACTTTTAATCAAACTTAAACTCTAAAAATATTTACATTACTATTTTAAAAAATATCATAAAATCAAAGATTTAAATTGACAATCCAGTTTACTTTTTTACTTGATTTTCATATACTTGTCAATATACCTTAGAAATATAATTCAAGTACAGGTTATAGTCACTCACTACATTGGCTTTCTATAATAAAAATATTGAGAAAAAATTTTAATAGGAATTATAAACATGAATAATACATTTAAAAACATACCTAAACCCTATTTACCAGAAAAACTTCCATTTGACTATACTTCAATATATACAGATCCACAAATAATTAGATTAGTTTCTAAAGCAGGTATAGCTATTGGAACCTATGAAGGATTTTTAGCATCTATTATCAATCCAATGCTACTAATTTCACCATTGCTCAGCCAAGAAGCCGTCCTTTCCTCAAAACTTGAAGGTACTCATGCAACTCTAGAAGACCTACTAAATTACGAAGCAGGTAATAAGGTTGATATAGAACGTGATGAACTACATGAAATTATTAATTATCGAAAAGCACTTTTTTATGCTCTCGAAAATATTACTACAATTAATGACAATAACTCTAGAGGGTTACCATTATCTAATAGAATAATAAAAGAGATGCATAAAATTCTATTGGATAACGTTAGAGGAAGCAGCAAGAATCCAGGAAATTTTAAAAGAACTCAAAATTACATTGGAAGTAGAGCAACTATCTCTTACACACCAGTTCCGCCAGAACAAACTACGGAGTATATGTCCAATTTAGAACAATATATGCATCATGATGATTTAGACTTATTAGTTCAATCAGCTATTGTACATGCTCAATTTGAAATGATTCATCCATTCGAAGATGGTAATGGTCGAATAGGAAGATTGTTAATCCCACTGTTTCTTTACTACCAAGAATTGCTATCTTATCCTACATTTTACATGAGTTCATATTTTGAAAGTGATCGATCACTATATATCTCTCATTTATCAAACATCTCTAAAAATAATAACTGGAAAGATTGGTTTAAATACTATTTGGAAGGAGTAATTTTCTCAGCAGAAGAGAGTACAAAAAAGGCACAGGATATCTTAAACCTTTATAATAAGATGAAAGAAGAAATAATACCAAAATTGAATTCTGTCTCTGGTATTCAACTTCTTGATTTCATTTTCTCTTCTCCAATTTTTAAAGCAAAACAAGTCAGCAAACACCTTAGTATCTCTGAACGTACGGTATATACATTATTAAATAAATTAATTGATGAAGAATTTCTTTCAACAGACTCTGCTCAAAGAAATCGTACTTACTTTTGTCCACACCTGCTAAGAATAGTTCAATAATTTTATATTGAAGCTCATCTTCGTTTTGCTTCACTTCTACTTTCTTTCGTGAAGTAAAAACGGAATTTGCTTCATTAAAGAAAGATTAGGTGAAGCAAATCCCGTTTTTACTTCACGAAAATAATACACACTTTACTTATTTTGTTTTAGAAAAATAACATCACTTCTCAAAAAGTTAGTCATTATCTTTATGTTAAGGATTAAATTCTGTATTTGATAGGACTGAATCCTTTTAGTTTAGTTCTAATTCGATTTTTACTTAGATAATCAATAACAAAAATGACAATAGATTTTCTACTGTCATTTTATTTTTCTAAATTTTTAGCAGAGTATTCTCACAAGTCTCTAAATCTCTTTCAACTTTTCGAGATAGGCGGTTAATTCTGCTTGTGCTTCTGGTGTTGTACCTACTAGCTGGCTGCGCATGTGTGCGAGTCTGGCTTCTACCTCTCCAATCTCTTTATCAATCTCTGCGAGCTGGTCTGCGAGGTCGGCTAGAGGAACAACGGGTTCTTCCTCAAAGGTATCAACATAGCGTGGAATGTTGAGGTTGTAGTCATTTTCGACAATCTCTTCAAAGCTGGCTAGATGGGCAAATTTCTCGACATTCTCGCGTTTTTGATAGGTCTCCAAAATCTTGGCAATATGGTCTTCTGTCATATTGTTTTGATTTTTCCCTTTTTCAAACTCTTTTGAGGCATCGATAAAGAAGACATCCTTATTGGTGCGATTCTTTTTAAGGATAATAATGGTTGTCGGGATAGAGGTATTGTAGAAGATATTTGCTGGCAAGCCGATAACTGTATCAATAGCGCCTTCTTCTAGCAGGTGTTGGCGAATCTTTTGCTCGGCTGCTCCTCGAAAGAGAACTCCGTGAGGAAGGACAATAGCCATAACCCCATTGTGCTTGAGGTGGTAAAAACCGTGAAGAAGGAAGGCAAAATCTGCTTTGGACTTAGGTGCCAGAACTCCATAACTTGAAAAGCGAGGATCTTGCAAGAATCCACTATCTGCTGACCACTTCAGCGAATAGGGTGGGTTCATCAAAACCCCATCAAAGTCTGTCGGCTCCGTAGTCGGCCAATCTTCGTCTAGGGTGTCGTGATTGCTGAGGTGATAGTTCTCAATCGCAACTCCATGAAGCATCATATTCATACGAGCAAGGTTGAAGGTCGAAGTAATCAATTCTTGACCGTAGTAAGAAATCGTCGAAGCTTCCTTACTATAGCGCTTGGCATTAAGCAAGAGGGAACCAGAACCCATGGTCGGGTCGTAAACCGACATGCCCTTTTGATGCTCCCGCCCTGCAAAGACAACCTGAGTCATGAGGTGAGAGACTGCTTGAGGTGTATAGAACTCTCCAGCTTTTTTACCAGAATCACTGGCAAACTGGCCAATCAAGTACTCATAAGCATCACCCAAGATATCACCAGCATGACCAGAGACATTGAGGTCGTTGAGCTGTTTCATAACCTCAGAGATGGTCTTGTTTTGCTTTTGTGGGGTATTACCTAGTTTTTTGGCATAGAGGTCGATATCTTCGAAGAGATTTTCAAATTTTTCATTGGCCTGCTCGATATCACGGAAACTTTGGGCTAGGGATTCTAGCTGGAAGGTTCCTTCATGGATAGACTGAACCAGCTTGGTAAAGGTTAGAGAAGGCTCAATCACATAGCCCAGATCGTCATTTAAGACCTCGATGAGGTCTTCACGGACATCTGCATCCACAAAGTTTTCCTCATAGAGAAGCTGCACTTGCTGGAAGGACTCAAAAGTCTCGTCCAAGTTATCACAGACGGCTTGGAGGAGGTTGTCGGATAGGTACTTGTAGAAAATCAAGCCCAAGAGGTAGGACTTGTATTCATTGGCTTCCATCTGGCCACGCAGGATATCCGCGGCATTCCAGAGGGATTGGTAGAGTTCTCTTGATAAATCTGTTTGTGACATAGGGTCTCCTATCAATTTCTACTTTCATTCGTTTGGTGTAGCTTTTTGAGGTATTGGTATCTTATACTCAATGAAAATCAAAGAGCAAACTAGGAAGCTAGCCGCAGGTTGCTCAAAGCACTGTTTTGAGGTTGTAGATAGAACTGACGAAGTCAGCTCAAAACACTGTTTTGAGGTTGCAGATAGAACTGACGAAGTCAGCTCAAAACACTGTTTTGAGGTTGTAGATAGAACTGACGAAGTCAGTAACCATACCTACGGCAAGGCGACGTTGACGCGGTTTGAAGAGTAT
>NZ_VMLA01000021.1:0-12398 GCF_013276425.1 Streptococcus sp. 3874
TAGTTTCAATCTACTATATTTTGGCCCCCTCAATTTAAGGAAGGGAGGTGTTACATATGCTAGAAACTTTACTCACAGTGTTTCTAGCTCTGTTACTTATTAACGTGTTATCTGAGCTTTTCAAGTTATGGCTTAAGAAACGTAAGAAGTAATGGTTAACCCTTTAAGAGGGTAGCAAAAAAAACCATCGGTGGCACGGTGGGGCTTTTTAGTTACATATGCTGTAACTTTACTCACATTGTAAGTTCATTCTAACACAACCCCTCCGATATTTCAAGCTTTTGTTTTGATATGTCCTCAGAGGTCATTTCGCAATCTTATAACACTGAAGCCTGTGGTTTGAGTCCGCTTTACTGAAATTAGCCCACGCTCTACTAGCCTCCATTCTACAGCAAAGAAATCAACTCTTTTCTAGGGGATTTCCGCCCTCATTTTGCTCTTTTGTGCTAAAATAGATTTATAAATTGAAAATAAGGAATGTTTATGAAATCAGGTAATGGTTTTTGCAAAGGCTGTCTCTATTTTTGGGGCTTCTTGTTCTTACTGGGCCTTTTGGTTCAATATGCTCTCCCACTTGCGGCTTGTGTCCTGCTAGGCTATGGTGGTTATCGTCTCTATAAACGTTGGCGCTATCCTCTTTTGCAGGATCGTTCTCTCGACGATCGGATTGAGCTTTTAAAAGCTCGTATTCGTCAGGCGGACAAGGATATTCAGCAATTGGAGGGAACTTTAGTAGAAAAAGGTTCAGATTCCTATAAGAGTCTGGCCAATCAAGTATTGATCGAACTGAGGGAAATCCATCAGGAGGCGGATTGTCTCAAGTCCTATATCGATGCTGATATCTACAACCGTATTGACAAAAAGGTTCGTACAGTAAGGGCAAACATCGATGTTCAGCTAGAACGTTTGGATAGAGAAAGTCAGGTAGAACTTGAAAATGCGGAGCCAGAGGAACTAGCTCCAGAATTGTCTCAGACCTTGGATAATATTGCCGTTGACCATCAGGCTATTTTAGACAAGATTGCCACCTCTGCCGAGGGGGATAAGGAAGAATTGACGGCCATTCATAGTTTGAAGATGGAGAAATTCAAAACGATTTTAGAAGGCTATTTAAAGATTAAGGCCAATCCTAAAAACTATAATCGAGCAGAAGAACGTTTACAGCAAGCTAAATCAGCTATCGAACAATTTGACCTTGAGCTGGACCAGGTGTTGAGAGAACTCAATGAAACAGATATGCGTGATTTTGATATTAGTTTGCGTATCCTAGAAAAAGATCGTAAAGAATAGGTTAGAAACAAAGGAGTAACCATGACAGAATTTAATTTTGATATTGACCAGATTGCCAATAATACGGTAGCTAAGGAGGATAAGACAACCCAAATCATCGAGACCAATACTGGCTCAGACAAGACCTTGACCTTCCTTGAGAAGCTGAGCCCTGAGCAACAAGAAGGGATTAAGGCGCACGTGCCCCAGTTGGTAGACCAGTTTGTCACCAATCAAAATGCTCTTTTGGATTTTGGCCAATCTGCTGTAGAAGGTGTGAACAATACGGTCAACCGTATCTTGTCAGAACAAAAGAAACTGCAGATTCCCCAAGTGGATGATCTTCTCAAGAATACCAACCGTGAGTTGCAAGGCTTTGTAGTCAAATACAAGAACGCTGAAATTGCTGAGTTAGAAGAAAAGCCAAACTTTTTGCAACGATTGTTTAACAAGAGCAAGAATACCCTACAGGAATTTTACTTTGACTCAAAAACAGTAGAGCAAAAGCTCGATGGCATGGCTGCCGCAGTGGTCAAGCAAGAAGATGTGCTAGCTCGAAATATCGTCTCTGCTGAGATGTTGATTGAGGACAATACCAAATCCATTGAAAATCTAGTGGGAGTGATTTCCTTTATCGAAGCCAGCCAGACAGAAGCTGGCAAGCGCGCTGCAGAACTGAAAGCTCAAGCTGACCAACTCGATACAAGTACGGTAGAATACCAAACCAAGTCACAAGAATTGGCCCGCATGGCTGAAGTGGTCAATACCCTTGAACAACAGCACACTGAGTATGTCAGCCGTCTCTATGTTGCCTGGGCAACAACACCTCAGATGCGCAATCTTGTGAAGGTGTCATCTGATATGCGCCAAAAATTGGGAATGCTTCGTCGTAATACGATTCCGACAATGAAACTTTCCATTGCCCAACTGGGTATTTTGCAACAATCCATGAAATCAGGTGTCGTGGCAGATGCCATTGTCAATGCCAATAATGCTGCCCTTCAGATGCTAGCTGAGACCAGCAAGGAAGTGATTCCGCAGATGGAAAGAATTGCCCAAAGCCCGACAGTCGCTGTTGAGTCTGTTACCAAATTGGCTGAAAGTCTGGTCGCTCAAAACCAAGGTATCGTCGCAGCTATTGAATTGGGACGCCAGAAACGTGCCCAACTAGAAACAACCATCGTCAAGTCCGCAGAAATGATCAACGATTCTGTCAAACTACGCGATGAGAAAATCGTCCAAGCCCTTCTCGACCAAGGCAAGGCTGCTCAGAAAGAAGTACAAGAATAATACACAAGGATGCTGGGAAAAACTCAATTTCAGGAGAAAATGAAGTAAATCTTTCTACAATAAAACACATAATATCAAGGTTGTATAATTCTTGATATTATGCGTTTTTTTGATTTCAAAGACTTTTTCTCCAGACTCTTGTGATTCTATATTTACCTTTTCTATTCTTTTTGCTTTTATGATAAGGCAGGTTATTTGAATTTTTTTTTAATTCATTAAGTACCGCTCTATTAGATTTTTTATCATCTTTTAATTCGAATTCTTTAGATTTATAAATCAAATAGTCTGAAAAATCTGGAAATAAGGCATTTGTTTCATAATTGTACTCTTTTAACTTTCGTAAAAGTTCTCTTTGAATTAATTCATAGTAGTCGCCAGAAATTCTTTCCTCTTGATTATTTTTATCAGAACCTGATTTGACAGACTTTCCTTCTAAAAATTTAATTACTCCGTCTAAATTTTTAGAAGATAGATCATCTTCTGGATTAGTATGATTAGAGCTTTGCTGATTTTTTAAAGACTTAATAGAGGCCTCTATATTAAATTTGATATTTAGAATAATTCTATCGATAGGTTTATAATTTTCTAATTCTATTTCATTTTTTTTAAAATTTATAAATTTAATAAGTTTATCAAAATTTATAAAAGCACCTTTTTGTGCCCGTATTCTCTTATTTGTAATTTTCTTATGAACTAAAGAAATTATTCCATTCTCACTATCATTGCTGGAGTCAATTTTATAGAACTCTAACTGAGGATTTTTTATTTTCCCAAAACCTAACATAAACAACATGGCTATGAATGGATTTTCGGAAATATCTAGTAGACTTGTTGGCAAACCATAATGTTGTAAGATAGCTAATTCATCAGCTCGGATATCTAACATTTCTTGATTTAAAGGGACATATTTAACTTCATCAGGAAATTCTCTAGAGATATTTAGATAAAGAGATTCAAAAGTGTTACAGTATTTATTTCCTTCACTATTTTGTAAATTTCTAAATATCCCTGGTACTGTTTCCCAATCTTCTCTTTGTCCCCTATAGTAATTATAGCCTTGTCTTTGAAACGATGTAATCATTTCTTTTATTAAGTAAAATAAACTCCATGAATTTTTTTCATCTTTATATCCTAATCCCGTACCTGCACTTAATAAATATTTATTGATATCATCGATTTCATCTTGCAATTTAGAGTTTTTATTTGTTGATGAGAGTTCTAGATTTTGAATTTTGTAAATTGGTGTTAAATCTTCCTGAGGTTGGTTTATTCCAATTATATTTATTACTATTTTAAAATCATTAAAGATTTTTGAATTCAGTTGATTTTTTATTTCTTCAGGGGATGAATAATAGGTCCCTAAATTTTCATAGAATTTATCCCTAAGTAACATAAAATTCTCCTTAAATGGACAATACACCCAAATTAATAAGTCTATATTTCATAGCCGGATTGGACACATTTAATTTTTCAGCAAGATAAGTAATAATAATTTCATCATTTAAAGTATCTAATTCCTCCCAGGTCATAGAATAATCTATTGCCATTCTATCGATTGCTTTTATGATTAACTTTTGCGGCATTAGTAGTTCTGCTGCAAACTGGTTAGCAGCTCTTTCTTTAGCATTCGCTACTGGTGTTTGTTCACGTTCAGAAATTCCTTCATGTTTTAACACAAAATGGCCTAATTCATGAGACTTAGTAAATCGTTGACGCTGTAGCGGTTCCAAAATATTAACATACATTTTTTTAGTGTCAGCATCATATTTTCCAGAATGCGAATCGAAGTATGTTTCTATAACCTCAATTCCTAATTCAGCAATAATTTTATCAATATCTATACTATATTCATCTGATTGAAGTTCAATGTCTGATATTACTTCTTTTTTATTGTCAAAATAAGACATAAAATCTGTTGAGTATAGTTCGCTATATTTATAGACTTTACACATTATAAATTCTCCTATTTATATTTTTTATTTTTATTAAAAAATTATGAATTATTCTAAGTTATCATGATACAAAAATAGTTTATATTACTATTCTAAACTAAAAAGATCTTTTAGTCTATAGATAGATTGAAAATTTAAGAAAGAAACTACCTTTACTCTGAAATAAGAGATAAAACCATGGGAAACCTTTTCACTACTAGTCTTTTATGATACAATAGAAGGAAGTAAAGGCGCTGTTTTTTCGATGTCGCAACGCCTTGGATGAATGAAAAGGAAGAGTCCCTATGGTTTTCAGATTTAAGCAAATAACTAGCTTGCACACACACATATATATATATATATAAACTCGCGTTTTCATACCCATTTTCAAAACCTGCCAATCTTTTTGGTAGGCTTTTTGCGTTGTAGAAATGGGGTATGAACATGGCTTACACCTTATCAAAAGAATTAGAACAAGAACTCATCGTTTCAGCACCTGAGTTACAGCCTAGTTATACTGCCATCGTAGAATACCTAGAAGCTATCAACCAGAAAGGAGCATCTGGAAGCAATTCTCAGGAACTCCAGAACCAGCTTGCTATTCAGCTGAGACGTTTAGAAGATTTAGTGCAGGGTTATATTCAAATAAAGAAGAATCCCCATCACTACCTAGATGCAGATAAAGACTTGACGGCAGCCTATCAAGCCATTAAAGGGACGGAGCAAGATCTTCTCAAAAAATTGCAATATCTCAATCAAGCCGCCTTGCAGGATTTCCATATCAGCCAGAGACTCTCTCCCAAAGATGAGACTGCTATCCCTGTAGCAGGTAAAGCCAAAACCAAACAGGAATTGGCTATCGAGCGAGATTTGATCAACCAGTTGACAAAGGGAGAAAGTCAATGGGTGTATCGACCTGAGTTAAATACAGAAGACCTCCTATGGGGAAACTTTTTTGCCAAGCTGGAAGCCAATAATGTCCGCATTTTGCAAGACCATCCCCTTACAAATTTAGAGAAAAATCAAATTAAAAACCAGCTCAATTTCGTCAACTTCTACGAAGCAGCCAAGTGGATAGCAGGGGAAAATGGCATTGCCAAGGTGCAGGTTCAACGTGAAGATGCTAGTTTAGGCACCATTCGCTTGGAAGTCTTGTGGAGAAACAATGTCGCTGGTGGCAAATCCAGCTATGAGGTTGTCAATCAAGTCATCACAGGCGGAGAAGGGATTCGCCAGCGTCGTGGGGATGTGACTTTGCTAATCAATGGTCTGCCTATGATTCAGATTGAACTAAAAAGCCGTTCTCATCCTTACATGGATGCCTTCCGTCAGATTAAAAAATACGACCAAGAAGGACAGTTCAGAGGCATTTTTTCAAGTCTTCAGATGTTTGTCGTCTCTAATGTCACAGACACCCGCTACATCGCAGCTGCCAAAGCCAACAAGCTAAATGAGCGCTTCTTGACCAAGTGGGTGGATAGTGAAAATAGACCTCAACCTCAACTATTTGACTTTGCAGAGTCTGTCTTGTCGATACCGAGAGCCCACGAGATGGTCATGCAGTATTCTGTCATTGATGATGACAAGAAGGCCTTGATTTTATTACGCCCCTATCAGGTACATGCCATTGAGGCTATCCGTGAAGCCAGTCGCAAGCGCCAGTCGGGCTATATTTGGCATACGACTGGTTCAGGAAAAACCCTGACTTCCTATAAGGTTTCGCGCAATCTGCTCCAGATACCATCCATTGAGAAGACAATCTTTGTGATTGATAGGACAGACCTTGATCAGCAGACGACCAGTTCTTTTCAGTCTTACGCAGAGAACGATATGATTGATATCGACGAGACCGATGATACACAGGAATTGGTTAAAAATCTAGCTTCTGATGACCGCCGTGTCGTTGTGACGACCATCCAGAAAATCAATGCTATGATTCGTCAGTTTGATGAAGGCCGTCACCAAAAGGTCTACAATCGTATCAAACAACTCAAACTAGGCTTTGTTGTTGATGAATGCCATCGCGCAGTGACTCCTGAACGCCAGCGCCACCTAGAGCACTTCTTTACAAATTCTCTCTGGTATGGGTTTACAGGAACTCCTATCTTTACAGAAAATAAACGTGAACAAAAAGGAGACCTTGCTCAGACGACCGAAGAGCAGTACGGTGACTGCCTCCACCAATATACCGTCAAAGAAGCCATCCATGACAAGGCGGTTCTTGGTTTTAATGTGGAGTATCAGACGACCATGCCTGGTTGGGCAGAAGATGAGATTGACGAGGAGCGTTATGATGACGAAGGACATATGCTTGCCGTTTTAGATGCTATTCTCAATCGCTCAAGACGCAAACTCGGTTTCCAAAATGGGGTAGGAAAAACCTATGAAGCCATTTTGACTGTCAAAAGCATTGTCCGTGCGCAGGCCTATTATAACCTGATTAAGCAAGTCAAAAATGGAGAGAAGTCTCTAAGCATTTCGGAAAATGTTAAAAAGGTTTTGCCAGACTTCCCTAAGGTTGCCATTACTTACTCTGTGACAGAAAATGAAGCAAACTCCTATGTCAACCAAGCCTATATGGAGGAGAGTTTAGAAGACTACAATGCCATGTTTGGTACCCATTTTAGCCTAGCAACCATTGCATCCTACAATAGTGACCTCAACGACCGTCTGGCCCGTAAGAAAGAACGCTTTGCCTTCCGTGAGGAACAGTTGGACTTGGTTATCGTTGTGGACCGCTTGTTGACAGGCTTTGATGCCCCTTGCCTATCGACCCTATTCATGGACCGTCAGCCCATGAAACCCCAGCACATCATTCAGGCCTTTTCACGAACCAATCGCCTCTTTGATGAAGGCAAGAAATTCGGCCAAATCGTTACTTTCCAAACGCCTGACCGTTTTAAAGAAAAGGTGGATGAAGCTCTGAGCCTCTACTCAAATGGTGGCGAAAGCAGTGTTTTAGCCCCAGAATGGCAGGAGGAGAAGGCCAAGTTTCTGGAGAAGGTTCATCAACTATTAGCCATCGCTCCAAGTCCAGAGCAGGTGCCGGATTTGGATACAGCGACAGATGCAGAATTAAAACGCTTTGCCAAGGCCTTCCAAGAATTTGACAAGCTCCTATCTTCTATACAAGTCTATTCTGACTATGATGAGAAAGTCATCCTCAGAGAGATTGGACTTAGCCTAGAAGACATCGAGAACTTTGCCGGCCAATATCAAAATGTCATCGAAGAACTCCGCAGACGCAGAAAAGAAGACCAAGAAGATGAAGGTGTGCTGCTGGATATCGAGTATGAGCTCGAATCCATCCGCACCGACGAGATAAACTATCACTATATCCTCTCTCTCATCCAAGCCTTGATCGAAAATCGGGAAAACCTTATCGGTAAAAAGGAAAAGGGTCTGGTAGATAACTATATCGAAGATTTGAACAAATCCAATCCCAAGTTATCCAGCCTCATCTCCAAACTCTGGCAGAATGTCCAAGCAGATGCTAAGAGCTATCAGGGGCAGTCTGTGACCCATAAGTTGGATGAGATGATTGAGCTAACAACCCAGAAAAAGATTCGTGAAACGGCAGATTATTGGCAGATAGGAGAGGATGAACTCCAGTTCGTAGTGGACAACTACCGCATCGGACGAGACAAGCAAAATGGTGAAAAAGCCATTACGGAATCTCAGGACTATCTGGCCTATAAGGAAGCCCACGGAGACAAGGCACTACCAAAACTCAAATACAAAAAAGCCCTCAAAGAGGACTATATGCGCATGATTTCAGAGGATATCTTACCGCTAAGAGGGAGATAGGTTTATACTCTTCGAAAATCTCTTCAAACCACGTCAACGTCGCCTTGCCGTATATANNATCTGCAACCTCAAAACAGTGTTTTGAGCAGCCTGCAGCTAGTTTCCTAGTTTGCTCTTTGATTTTCATTGAGTATTAAAAATAGTCAGAAAGATAATGTTGGGAAGGTTTTCGACCAATTAGGGTCAAAATTCCCCTATCTTCAAGATGCAAGAAAGCATCCTTGACCTTTTTCTTAGAGTAATGATGGTTGGACTGATTGGCCAGTTGGATGATGCTTCTATCTTCTATGCCATCTCTCTTATCATCGACAAAGAGCTTGGACTGAGCGAGGAGAAACAAGATGTATTTCTCAACTTCCTCCAGCCCTTCTGTTTGCTCTATCTTAACTTTATAGCGATGCAGTTGCTCTTGTTTTTCAAGGAGGGTTTGGATAATATTTTCCTGCCCTTCCTTGATAAAAGTCAACAAGGTTTCAACGAAGAAGGTAGCATCGGCACGGTTGAGATGATCACCAGTATTCCTAAAAGCCTTATAATAGTCTTGCTTATGGTGATTGATTTGTTGGGACAAAACCAGACCTGAGAATTTATCCAGCTTTCTAGACAAGTACTTGGCGAGGATGTAGCGTCCTGTCCGACCGTTCCCATCGTAGAATGGATGAATATTTTCAAAAAAATAGTGTCCAGCACAAGCCTTGACAAGGTTTGGGATAGAATGGTCGTTGATAAAACGAATCCACTCTGTCAGCATGACCTGAATCTGTTCCTCCTTTTGAGGTGGGATATAGATGACTTTGCCAGTCTTGTCGTCTTGGATAAAGACCGATTTCTGTCTAAAAAACTCTCCATCGAGTTCATCCTCTGGCGATATTTCTCCCTGTGTTAATTGGTCATAAATCCCTCTGATATCTTCAAGAGATTGGATTTGGAGAAATTCATCCTTCAAGATTTGTTGGTACATTCGCAAGGTGGAAAGATGTTTGATTTGTTCGGTCTTATAGGGGTCTTCCTCTAGGAGTTTCTCCACATCGACCAACTCTTTACGAGTTGTATGGATACCCTCAATCTCATTTGTGGAAATAATCGATTGGTAGAGCTGTTCTTTATAAAACTGATCGTGGGCAATCTTAGGGAGGGTATCAGCTATTTCGCTAATTCGTTGAGACTGCTGTGAGATAGTTTCCATCAGTTGGGAAATCTCAAGATGCAGGGTAACAAATAAAGGGTATTGACTTGTTTTGACAGTATCGCGTTGCATTAAATGAGGATAAAGAGATGTCCTAATGGAGCTGTATCCCTGTAAGCGTAGTTGATACTCTTCCTCATATTGGTCACGATGACTGTAGTAGATTTTTCTAAGTTCTCTATAGTTCATATATAGTCATCCTCGCATTTCAACGTTTTTTAACATTATATCACAAAATCAGCCTATCTATTATTTCAAAATAGGTAAAATTGAAGAATAGGATAGCATAGTTTCCTATCTAAAGTGCAAAAATGGCCAAAATTGAACAATAGAACCAAGACATTGATGCCCTAAAGTGAAAAAATAGGTAAAATTGAAGAATAGATATCATAAAAAGAAAACCTAAAGTGTAGAAATAAGAAAATGGAGTAATAGAAAGGGGGGATATAGTGGAGAAATTATTTATTATCGGAAATGGTTTTGATATAGCACATGACTTAAAGACAGATTATCTATATTTCAAGAAGTTCGTTTATCAGCAGGCTTATGGAAAAGATGAACTGTTAGAGTCGTTGCAAAGTGAAAATGCCATAAAATTATATCTAAATAGAATTGATAAAGAAATATTGCTAGAAGAAATTGATGATGATACCATACCTGAAATGGAAATGGCACCAGATGGAGGAGATCTATATCCAGATGATGTAATTTTGTATAAGTTACTGTATCAGCTAATGAGTCAAATTACGGAAACTGAGAAATTTTGGTCTGATTTTGAAGAGAAATTAGCAGATTTTAATGAAGTGTCTATTGTTAATACAGATTGTATATATAACGCTAGAGATTTGGATGGCAGTATAATGGCTAGTAATGCTAATGAAATAGGAGAAATTCTAGCTAAATATGTATTATATTCTTTAAATAAATTATTTAAATTGTGGATAGAAGAAACATATTTTGAATGGACTGATAGAATTCTTAGAAATGGTGAAAATTCGTGTTATAAATTGTTAAAAGCTACAGTTTTGAAAAACTCTGATGCAACATTTCTAAATTTCAATTATACAAAAACGTTAGAGGATTTATATAGAATCCCTGAAGAGCAAGTTTTTCATTTACATGGAGTTATTGGTGGGGAAAAATTTATTTTTGGACATGGTTTTGATGATGAAGTAAGTGATTTCAATCCTCTAGATGTAGGAGCATATATGGAAGAAGTTGTTAATAAGTTAAAGAAACCAGTTGATAGTATATTAACTAATAATATACAGTTTTTCAAAAGTTTAAGCTCTATCAAAGAAATCTACTTCATTGGTTTTGGTATTCGGGATGAGGATGGAGTGGATGCTCCGTACTTTAAAGAAATTTTTAAACAGACACCGGATGTGAGCATTTATGTAGACCAGTTCGATAAGCAGAATGAATATACTATTAAGAAAACACTTAAGGCATGGGGGGCTCGTAAAGCTTATCAATTGCAATTTATAGATACAAATAAAGATGAAATAGTTGGAGGAGTAATATGACAAAAAAACCAAGTTATCGCTTTACGGGGTATACTGAAGTTTGGGAAGAGAAGAAGTTGGGAAATCTTGGGTCAGTTGAAATGTGTAGGAGGATTTTCAAAGAGGAAACTTCTGCGGAGTTTGAAATTCCTTTTTTCAAAATTGGTACTTTTGGAGGGGAAGCTGATACTTATATAACTAGAGAAAAATTTGAAGAATATAAAACAAAATTTGCTTATCCTCAAAGAGGAGATTTACTGTTATCTGCTTCAGGAAGTATTGGCCGCGTTGTTGAGTACGATGGAGATGAAGCTTACTACCAAGATTCAAATATTGTTTGGTTGAATCACCATGGTAAAATTAACAACAAGTTTCTTAAAGCTTTTTATAAGATTGTATCTTGGTCAGGAATTGAAGGAACTACAATAAAAAGATTATACAATAAGAATATTTTAGAGACAGATATTTCCCTCCCCTCCCTCTCCGAGCAAACTGCCATTGGTTCTTTCTTCCAAGATATTGACCAGCTTATTAGCCTTCAACAGCGTAAGTTAGAGGTGCTCAAAGAGCAGAAGAAAACCTATCTCAAGCTCCTCTTCCCAGCCAAATGCCAAACCAAACCAGCCCTTCGCTTCGCAGGATTTGAAGATGAATGGAAGGAAGTGAAGTTGGGGGATTTGATTCTAAGAGGTGGTTCAGGAGGTACTCCGAAATCAACCGTGGCTAAATATTACGGGGGAGACATTCCTTTTCTTAGCATTACTGATATTAGTAATTCAGGCAAATATCTTAAAAGAACAGAAAAAACAATAACAAACGAAGGTTTACAAAATTCTTCTGCTTGGGTGGTTCCTGAGGGTGCTATTAGTTTAGCTATGTATGCATCCGTGGGTAAGTTAGCGATTTTGGGGATAGACTGTGCCACTTCGCAAGCGTTTTATAATATGGTTTTTGAAGATGATATTGTGCGAAATTTTGTGTATATCACATTAGAAAAGGCTAACATCTATAATGAGTGGGGAAGTTTAATTTCTACAGGCACACAAGCAAATTTAAATGCAGAAAAAGTGAAGAATTTTTCTTTTCTACATCCAAGCAAACCTGAACAAGAGGTCATCGGTACTTTCTTCCAAGACCTAGACAAGGCCATTGCCAAGCAAGAGGAAAAAGTTAACCAGCTCAAAGAAAGCAAACAAACCCTACTCAGAAAAATGTTTATATAAGATACAAAGACCGTCAAAAGCCCAGTAAAAATAGGGAACTGGCGCAGTCTTCGATGAAGACCAGACAGTTTATCTTTTTTACCTAGCTTTTAGGTCGTGTTCAATTCATAATACTCTTCGAAAATCAAATTCAAACCACGTCAGCTTCACCTTGCCGTACTCAAGTACAGCCTGCGGTTAGCTTCCT
>NZ_VMLA01000022.1:0-31306 GCF_013276425.1 Streptococcus sp. 3874
AACTCAACTTTTATTTTTGGGAAAATATATTATATATCCATGGTGCTTAGTCAATTAAAAATAATAAAATCATACTGACATAAATTTGAACTATTTTAAAATTAACTAGTACCGTGATTCTACAGCAGGTTCTCATATTATTTTTAGATGTCATTGGAGAGTAAAAGGTATGTTGAAAATTTCAAATCTTGACAAAAAATATAAAGAAAAAATAGTTTTGAATTCAGTTACACTCAATATAGAAGACTCAAATAAAATTTATTCTTTAATAGGTGAAAGCGGAACAGGTAAATCAACATTGTTTAATATTTTATTTGGTTTAGATCAGGAGTATGAAGGAGAGTATACTTTATTCAAGCAAAACGCAAAAGAATATAGTTTGGATACATGGGCGCAGTTAAGAGAATCAAAGATAGGATTAGTTTTTCAAGATTATAAACTTTTGGAAGACTTTACTGTTTTTGAAAATTTAAAATTAGCAAGTAATGCACCGGATTCAGATATCGGAAGTATCATGAAAGAATTAGATATTTTTGATTTGAAATCTAAGTTTTGCTTTGAGTTAAGCGGAGGGCAAAAGCAGAGGGTAGCTCTTGCACGTGCAGCCATAAAAAAACCAAAGATTTTACTATTAGATGAACCTACAGGAAACTTAGATACTTCAACCAGCCAATTAGTTTTTAAATATCTACAAAAACTTAGAAATAGAGGGATTCTTATTTTCTATATCACTCATGATAGAGAGTTGGCTAATTTGGCAGATGTTGTATATGAGATAAAAGATAAAACAATTAAAGAAGTCAGGAGAACAGAGGAAAATATAAAGTTATCTGATAACTTCAACGAAAATACTCGAAAAATTCCCTTTAATTTTACTATAGATTATGTAAAATATAAGTCAATTCGAAATATGAAGAGGCAATTACTTCTAATAGTTCCTATGACTTTAATAATATCTATTTTTATACTAGGCTTTACTGCGTATCGTTCAGCTTCTTTACTTAGTTTTGAGAGTTTTTTTCTGGAATAAGTGAAAGAGTCATAGTGGCATCTACTCAGCAACTCAATACAGATACAATAAAAGATTATAATGAAAATAATATACAAAGCCCTTATGATGGTAAGAGAATAGGTTTTTCGGATAAAGATAAACAACAAGTTGAATCTATTGATGGAATTGAGAAGGTAATTTTATTTAATCATGGTGTAAAATCTAATTATAACAATGCTTATAATAGTTTAAATTTAAATTTTTCTGAAAAAGATTTTTCTAGTAAAATAAGAAAGTTTAACTATGGCTGGAATAAAATTTCTTCACTTTCATTCAATTTCCAAAAACTCGATGTTCCTAAATACTTTATTTCAGATTATAATTCTGAGAATATAATCCTGTTATCAGGTGACTATCCAAAGGATGACAGTAATGAAGTTTTAGTACCAGATACTTTTATTTTGCAACATTTAAATACTGAAGACTATCAAAAAGTTCTTAGAAAAGAAATTGATTTGGAAACAGCAAATATATACTCTAAGGAAAAAAAGAATGATAAAGTAATAATTAGCGGTGTTTATCAAACATATTATCAAAATAGTTTGAAATCAAATTATCCAATTTACTCATCTTATTTTGAAGAATCTAATCTTGAATATTTTTTAAGTCAAGAATCATATGAGCATCACAAACAAATATTATCGTTGACTCCTGAAACATCAAAGGCTAGTAAAGACATTGTAGATAGTTATGAAAATTATGTAAATGCTGTAGGGACGAGCAAAGATGGATTGTTAATAAAAATAACTGGTGATGTAGAGACTATTTCTAAAAATCTGCAAAAACTATTTCCTAAGTATCGATTAGCTTCCAGATATGATATGAGGTCAGGAACTTTTAGTGATATTTATGGTAGCTTAGTGAGAATATTGATAGTTGGTTCGACTGTAATTTCTCTGGTCATAGGATTAGTAGTTGCATTTTTAAATAAGGGATATATAATCAATAGATCAAAAGAGTTAGCTATTTTATATAGCTTAGGGTATAAGAAAAAGTATATTTTTTCAATAATATTTTTTGACAATATATTAATTTTTCTTTTATCTTTCTTTAGTGCAGTGCTAATAACTACAGGATTAAATTTAGTTTATCTCAGTAAGACTGTGTACTTCTCCTATTTTTCATCGTTATCATCATTATCAAATATGGGATATATTTTTGCACTTGTTATATTGATGATGTTAGTATCGGATATATGGGGGTTGAACACTGTTAAACAAAGGCAACTCCGGAAATTTTTGAATAATCAATTTTAACAATGTTAATCAAGAGTTTATTACATCAAATTTTGTGAACACTCTTTGATTTTAGCTAAAATATCTCATTGTCATGGATATTGGGAGGCTTTAAGATATTAAAAGAGAGGGAATTGAACTCAGTAATATCATTAATTTAATGAGCTAACTATTTGAATAGAAGATATGATTGAAATCATCAAAGCGATTCTCTATCCTATCTTCTATTTTTTTGCATAACAAACAGAGGGGGGCACCCCATTTTTTGAGATTTATGTTACTCTATAGATATAGTTAATTGAAACAAGAGCAGGACAGAAGAGACTCGTAAAAGGTATTGCAACTTGGTAATACCTTTTTGAGGTGCTTTTTGATATGAGCCCATGTTTTCTCAATAGGATTGTACTCAGATGAGTAGGGAGGAAGAGGTAAAAGTTCATGCGCCACCGGCAGACAAGCTGTCACCTTTTGATTTGGTGCGTCCTTTGGCACTACCAGATGGCGTTCTGAGGTGATATAAGGATCTGTTTCTAGCAAATTTACTGTAGTAGAATCTAAAGCTTGGTACAATTCTTGAGCAAAGGTTGATTTACCCGAAGCTCCATGACCGTATATTCCCAGTGTCCTGACTTTCCCCGTCTCGATCTCTGAGACTAGTTGGTCTACTAAGTCTTTTTTCTTCATTCTCTCTTCACCTGTTCATAGCTTTCTTTTCCGTAATTGAGCTTGTCCCAAATCACTACTTGCCCACTTTTGAGCGATTTTTGCACATCGATAACTCGTTGGTTAGACGAACCTCGAAACTGGAGCATATGATTTCTCTTAGTTCGATCATATCGTCCATCGACAAGAATGTCAATCAGTGACAAGAGTTCCAGTTTATCTGGAGTTTCCAACATCATTTCTTCCCAAGTGTAGCCGGTCCAGGACCAGATGTCCTTGTCTGGCAATTCCTTCCGAATCCGCTTAGCAAGTGGCAAGAGAATCCCAGTATTAAGAAAAGGCTCCCCTCCCAGCAAGGTCAAGCCTTGAACATAAGGTTGAGCGAGATCTTCCATGATCTGCTCTTCTAATTCTGCTGTATAGGGAATGCCTGCATTGAAAGACCAAGTCGCAACATTATAGCACCCCTCGCAGTGGAACATACAGCCTGCGACATAGAGGGAGTTGCGCACGCCTTCTCCATCGACAAAGTTAAAGGCCTTGTAATCAATAATCCGCCCTTTACTAAGCTCCTCGCTTTTCCATTCACCAGGTTTTGGTGTATTCCATGTCATGCTGTCTACTCCAAGTCTATCCAATAGCGCTCAGTTCCGTTTCGAACATCCTCCAACTCCCCACCATTAGCTAAGATAACAGCTCGGCTTGCTGGATTTTCTGTGCTACAAGTCACTAAAGCTCGTTTAATATTCTTTTCCTTAGCAACTTGCAAGCCCTGACGGAGAGTTTCCTTAGCATAACCCTTGCCTCTTTCTGATGGACGAATGGAGTAGCCAATGTGGCCAGCATGATTCAGCAAGCCCTCATGTAGTCTCAGCCGTAGATTCAAAAAGCCTAAAGCATGGCCTGATTTATCAAACAATACGAACTGAATTGATGGAACGCGATTTTCCAGCAATCCTATTCCCATTTCTTTTTGCATATTTGTTTCCAACCACTCTTCATACACAAAGTTCTCTGTATCCCAGAATCCTCCGTCATGGGCTGATTGGGTCTGCTCAAACTCTGCCATCATCTCTAAAACTGTTTCTTTATCTGCTAATCTTGGTCTTCGTAGTTCCATCCTTACCTCCCACTAAGAGAAAAGCGAGAGCTGACTCTCACTTTTATTTCTTCTTATTCTTATTTAAAAATTGTTCTCTGAGGTTGAGCAAGCGTTCTTTTTTACCAGCTCCACCTTTAGAGTGTTTCTCGTGATAACGGGTCACTTGTGCGCGTCCCTTATCGTCTAATTGATATTTTCCCATGTTTTCCTTTTCTAATGCTTCAATTCATTGTATTGATTATAAATAGTTTCATACTCATCTGCCATTTTACGGTCAAGCTCTTTAAATACTTTATCATCCGAATATTTTAACTCATGAATATCAAATTTATTATATACTTTGTATTTTTCAAATAATTCTTTTCCTTGATGTGAGTTTTTCATTGCCACTAAATACAATTGAAATGATTCATTATATTCCGCTAATATGTAAAAGTAACGATAATAACCAATTTGCTCCTTTGCTTCAATCGATGTGGCTAAAGGTGCCGAATGAATAATCTTACTTCCATCCTCCTCTCGAATTTCATCTGAAAAATATAAATTAACTTCACCGTTTTGGAGCTCCTCTCTTTTAAAAAGAAGATACGGACGTTTCGAACTACCGCTTTGAATGACATTTCCATTCTTAGATAGCAGTTTTAATTGTTGAACACCATTTAATTCACGAATATTTATATTATAGTTTAACGTCTTATCTACAATCGTAAGCCCTTCAAACCCCATTATTGTAGCTGGAGCATGCAACTTAGGGGGAGTCGTCTCTATATCTGTAATCTCAATTCCATATTCTTTTCTAGCTACATTATTCGCCTCTTTTGAAAGACTATTTGCCTGTTCTGCTATAGTATTAGCCACCTTGCTTAATTGATTCGATTGAGCACTGATGGAAATCCCCATAAAACCAATTACAAACGTCTCTACTACAAACCGATAATTACTTTTTATCCAACATAATACTCTTCTTATCATCTAATTGATATTTTCCCATTTCATTTCTTTCTAATTTGTTACTTGATGGCCAGCTATTTTAATAGTTGAGCCATTCATGTGTTTGACACGCGCAGCGATTTCCTTGTGACGTCCATTAACCATCGGACGCGCTTGAGGATTACCTAAATATCCACAAGTCCGTTTAACAACGTCTACTGTTTTAGGGTCGCTATTGCCACAGTTAGGGCAAGCAAAGCCCCTCTCAGTTGGTTCAAAATCCCCTTCAAAGTCACACTTGTAGCAACGGTCTATTGGAGTATTGGTCCCAAGATAGCCCACACGGTCATAGGCATAATCCCAGACAGCTTCCAGAGCCTTAGGATTTTGCTGGAGGACTGGATACTCACAATAATGGATGAAACCACCTGACGCACCTGCTTCTGGATAGACTTTCTCAAAGTCCAATTTTTCAAACGGTGTTGGATTTTTACGAACATCGTAGTGGAAAGAATTAGTGTAGTATTCCTTGTCTGTGATATCAGGAATAGAGCCAAACTTCTCTGTGTCTAGTCGGCAGAAACGGTCTGTCAGACTTTCAGATGGTGTTGAGTAGATAGAAAAATGATAGCCATATTGGTCAGACCACTCTTCTACACGGCGTTTCATATCACGAATGATATCCAGCGTGAATTCCTTGGCTTCTGGATTGTGTTCCCAGCTATTTCCAAAGAAGACGGTAGCCACTTCGTACAAACCGATGTAACCCAGCGAAACGGTTGCCCGACGATTCTTAAAGAGCTGGTCAACACTTTCTTCTTTACCTAGACGATGACCAAAAGCACCGTACTGATAAAGGATAGGAGCATTGGCTGGTGTTGCTTCTTTAGTTCGTTCGACACGGTAAACCAGAGCATCTTCAGCGATATTCATCCGCTCATTGAAGATTTCCCAGAACTTATTCATGTCGCCCTCAGACTCAAGGGCAATACGAGGCAGGTTAACCGTCACAACACCCAGATTCATGCGACCTGAATTGACTTCTACACCATTTTCGTCTTTCCATCCTTGGAGGAAAGAACGACAGCCCATAGGTACCTTGAAGGAACCTGTCAAGTCAACAATCTTATCATAGGACAAAACATCCGGATACATCCGCTTGGTTGCACACTCAAGAGCCAACTGCTTAATATCGTAGTTGGGAGTCCCTTCTTCCAAGTTAAGGCCTCTTTTCAGCGTAAAAATCAGTTTAGGGAAGATAGCCGTTCGATGTTCTGAACCAAGGCCCTTGATTCGGATGTTCAAGATAGCTTTTTGAATTTCACGCTCAAAACGATTGGTTCCCATACCAAAACCTAGCGAAGTAAAAGGTGTTTGTCCATTTGAAGTGAAGAGAGTATTGATTTCATACTCAAGGGATTGCATAGCATCGTAGATGTCTTTTTGGGTTTTCTTCCAGGCATAATCTTCCCGTTTTTCAGGTAAGACCCACTCTTCCGCATCCTTAAGGTGTTTTTGATAATTCTTCTCTGCATAAGGCGCCAAGACCTCATCGATACGGTCAGCTGAACAACCACCGTACTGGCTAGAAGCCACGTTGGCGATAATTTGGGAAATCTGAGCTGTCGCAGTCTGGATAGACTTGGGACTTTCTACCTCTGCATTTCCAATCTTAAAACCATTTTCCAACATACCCTTGAAATCAATCAAACAGCAGTTGGTCATCGGTGTATAGGGACTGTAGTCCAAATCGTGATAGTGGATATCCCCCTTTTGATGGGCATTGGCTACGTGCTTAGGAAGCATTTGCAGTCCGATTGACTTTCCAACAATTCCTGCTGTCAAATCACGCTGGGTGTTAAAGACATCGCTGTCTTTATTAGCATTTTCATTGACAACTGCTTGGTCTTTGTTGAGAAGTTTATGGATACTAAAGTTGATATCTGTCGCTTTTGATCGCTCAAAATCCCTTTGTGTCCGATAAGTAATATACTCCTCAGCCAGCGCATATTCTTTGGCTTCAAGCAGTTCATGTTCTACGATATTTTGAATTTCATAAATCTTAACTCCCTTTGGAAAGCGACTATGAATTTCTGTGACAATTCGCTCGGTCAGAGCATTGAGGCGTTTTTCGACCAAGGGTGTCACATCCATAACCTTGTCTGCCGCCTTGTGGAGAGCCTTGTCAATCTTGTCCACATCAAATACAACACGTCTCCCATCTCGTTTCTCGACGAAGAGAGTTGGCAAAATTGTAATTTTTTCTTCTAGTGCAATCATATGCATGCTCTTTTCTAAAATGTTCTTTCTAAAAAGTATTATACCACTCTAAAAAGAAAAATCAATATCTTGTGGTAAAAATCATAAAATTTTTAAAAATACACAAGATATTGATTTGGTTATTTGATTTTATAGACTTTAAACTCTGAGTAATCCGTCTTTACTTGTTGGTAATTTTCTTTCAAGATTGTTTCTACTTCAGACCAGACTGGCACTTTGTCATTTACCACAATCACCTTAGGTTGTTTTTCTTTCAAGTCATTAAGTAGCTTATTCCGGTTTTCCTCAGCTGCTGTATAGTGCATCGGGGACAAAATAGCCGATGGCGACAAGCGCTCACTCTTACGATAAAGAGTCGCAGTATCATCCCATGCATAGATAGCATCTTCCGTATTCGTCTCCTCTTTTACTAAATCAGCAAGACGATCACGTTCTTGATAAGGTACCGGATAAAGGACAAACTTCATCAAAAAAGGAATAGACAAAAGATAGACAAGCCCTAAAACTGGCAGATATAGATTTCCTTTGAAAAAACGACTCCATAGACTAACTGGCGTTTCTCTTCGTCTTCGTCTAACACTACGCCCCCTCTGTTGACTCTTAATATTGGTTACCAATAAAAGTAGAAAAACAGGAAAGACGACCATCAAATAAGAAGCGTGCAGAGGCTCTTGTGAAAAGAAAAGTAAAATCAAACCTAAAATTGTCACAAGACTTGCAGGAACCGAAATGACGTATAGTTTAGAGGGTTTGGATTGAAAGAGACCTAAAAAGATACAAACCACAAATCCCAAACCAAGGGACAACAAGCCATAAAAAGCCATATTCTCTAAAATTTTAGAAGTGAAATCAAAGCGAATACTGTCAATGGGATAGCGAATACCACTAATGGCATCCCCAAAACTTCCTGTTGCAACACTATAGTAGGCAGTTGGATAAAAGACAAGTGAAAAACCTAAAGCCACTGCAAGAAACTGATAAAACCCATGCACAAAGCGTCTATGCCCAAGGTTAAAGACCAACAAGCCTAAACTCACTACAGCAATAAACAGGAGCGATGCCAAGGGAGCAAAGAAAAATCCGCCCGCCAAAGCCAGCCCAATCCGTACAAATCCCTTATCATGGTTTGGATTACTTAGATAAGCCGCAATTAAACTAAAGGCCGCGAATAAGAAGGGAAGCGCTAAAAGAGTCGCATAACCTCCACCAAACGCAAGACCTGTAACTAGCATATAAAAAATAGTCACCACTTGTCCAGCTTGGTCTCCTTGCTCTGTCAAGGTGTCCGCTAATCTAAAAAGGAAAAATCCGCCTGCTACCAAGGCTAACCACTCAAAGATGGCAAAGAAAAATCCGCCCTGACTCACGTAAGTCAGCAAATAATAAAGCAAACCTTGACTTCCATAATAGTCGCTGTAAATCTTCCCTGTCTGATGAAGCGCCCAACCTGCATAAAAATCCTGCACTTCCTGTGCACTCATTAAGTCGAGTAATAGCGGTACTCCTAGAGTTATCCCCGTTACAAGTGTACTCCATAGTAAAATTTTCACCAAAGGAAGACGACTTGATTCACGATGATGCGATTCTTGTTCGATTTGGTATTCTAGAGGTTCACGATTCTCCTGATGAACTTCTTCTACTCTACCATACACACTCATATCGTTTCTCCTATTCAATTTATCTGTCTTAGTATATCAAAAAGTCCTAGGATTGTCAGCTTGCGATGGCTGTTTGAGTGATTTTTTGCATAGTTTCACAAAGGTTTCAATTTCTCGAAATCGGTGTAAATGTGTCTGTTTAAATGTTATGATATAATCCAATTCTTTCTGAGTCAGCATCGTCCCTCCCTATATCTTTCTATTCGTAAAAAGCAAGAAAAAGAGGACTCGGTCATTTCCTAAGTCCTAGATTTCTTATAAGATTGGGGCGAATAACTGGGCGATTTCTTTTACAAGCTTTTGATACCAGCTCGTTTTGATAGAATGGGGATAAACTTCCTGAGAATCTGCAAATATATTTTGAAAATCTCGGGCGATTTCCATTATAGAAGGAGTTTTATAGAGTAAGACTGCATTTTCATAATGGTGTACCAAGCTTCGGTAGTCGAGATTGATTGTCCCCACCACCGCAAAATCTTCGTCTACCAACATCTGCTTGCTATGAATAAAACCTGGGCTATACTCATAAATTCGAACACCAGCAGAAAGAAGGTCTGGATAAGCGCCTCTTGTGACTAACTGAATGAACTTCTTATCTGGTATGTAAGGGGTGACAATCCGAACATCAACTCCTCTCATAGCAGCATTTTTGATTGTCTCCGTTAAATCGTAGTCTATGATCAAATAAGGTGTCGTAATATAGACCGATTCCGTTGCTTGATTGATCAAACTCTGATAAACCTTTTTCCCTACCTGCGTTCGAAAAATTGGCTTTGGTCCACTTCCGTATGGAATGGTTAAACCGTCACTCGGGATAGAATGATTTTCTAAATGATATTGATCAAAATCACTAATCTCTCCTCGATTGATGTACCAAGTGGTCAAAAATAAGCGTGTCAGGGCTTTTACTGCTAGCCCGTCTAAGCGAATTCCACTATCCTTCCAATAACCAAATCTCTCGACGTGGTTAATGTACTCATCTGCCAGATTGACCCCACCAGTATAGGCTATCTGACCATCAACAATCAATATTTTTCTATGATCTCTGTTATTATAGGCCACTGTCAAACGAGGAATAACTTTATTGAATTTATGGGCCTCGATGCCTAGCTGACGAAGTCGATGTGCATAATCTCCTGTTAAAGTAGCCATACAGCCAATATCGTCATAGAGCAGTTTAACTTCAATGCCTTGAGCAACTTTTTGCTCCAAGATTTCTAAAATACGATTCCACATCAAACCTTCTTCTATAATGTAATATTCCAAGAAGATAAATTTCTCAGCCTTTTTGAGATCTTCTACCATCTTTTTCCACATAGCTTCTCCGTTAGGAAAAAATGTAGAGGCAGTTTGATCATAGACATCAGCATTGGTATCCATACTCAATAAGGACTTAATGACGCCATATGCCGCCTTGTCACTTTCTTTTAATTCCTCTTTTAGTAGCTGGCTATTTGCTTCTTGGAAATGCATGGAGCCTAGCTTCTTCAGTTGTTTGATTTCTTTTTTGGACAATCGCCTCTCACCAAACATCAGATAGAGCAAGGGGCCAAATACTGGCACAAAGGCTACTAATAACCAGGTTACCTTATTCTCAGGAGTCGTATTACGGTTGACTATCGAAATGATTGTGATGATACTCAGTAGAATGAGGACAGTAATCCATAAAATGGGGGCCATGCGCCCTAAATAAAGAAAGAGACCAAAAACCAGACAAAGTTCAAGTAGCATAATCGAAAGACTAAAGCCATACTTGGACATCAATAATTGAAATTTTCTATATTTCATATCCCCTCCTTGATATTTTGAATGCTAAAAACAAGTAATTGATACTAGTATAACTCAGGTATTCGACAGAAGGCAAGTATTTATGATTATTTTCTAAGCAAAAGTAAAAAGGCTGAAAAATCCAGCCCTTCCTACTTGCATAGTCTTATTTAGTTAAAACGATTTGGTCCGATGGGTCTCTATCCATATCGTCTACGACGATTTGATTACCGTTTACAGTGTAAATTTTGACATCATCACCAATAATCATGCGTTGATTTGCTGCATCAAATGTGACCTGTTTGACTTTCTGATCCCCGTCAGATTCGAGCTCAGTCCATGTACCAGTCGTTCCAGTTACCACTAAAGTGATACGGTCTCCGTCATCTTGGCCTGTATAAGTCCCATCAATATCAGTCGGTTGAGCCTCAGGTGCATTTTGTGAAGAACTTGTTGCTACCTGGTTTGTATTTTCTGTAGACGATGAAGCAGCAGGTTGTGATTGCTGAGTTTGTTATATTTGTGCTTGAGCTGCTGGTTGTTGAATCTGTTGAGCTCTTTGTGAACAAGCTACTAAGAGACTAAGACTTGCTAGAGAAGCAAGAGAAAGTGTGAATCTTTTTAATTTCATGATGGATTTCCTTTCTACTACCAATTTAGAGAAATTTTCTCTAACCAGCAATTCCCCTAGTATAACAAGTTCAAAAAAGGTGGTCAATTTATCTGTTCATGCCCCAGCAGGTAGCCCCGTACTTCTGAGATAAAATAGAGAGACCCTGTAATGAATAACAAATCCTGAGCATCTGTTCTTTCTTCAAAATCGCTGATAAATTCTCGGTAAGAAGAAACTATATCGTAACCTGTCACATCCCTTTCGTCCAAAGCTCCCTGATAATCAAAGCCAGTTACCTTGAGTTCCACCTGAGGCAAATTCTCAGTCAGATAACCTAACATCCCTTGATAATCCTTCCGTTTCAAGGACCCAAAGAGGATTTGAGGACGATAGGCTTCCTGCTCTTTTTCTTTGATAAACTCAACCAAGCGAGTCAAGGCAGGGAGGTTATGAGCACCGTCCAAATAAATCTGAGGACAAATACGCTCCAAACGACCAGCCCAATAGGTTTTCGCTAAAGCCTGTCTTACAGCCTGCTCATCAACAATTTCCTTTTCTTCCCTCATAAAGAGAAGAAAAGTTTGCAACGCCAAAGCTGCATTTTCCTGCTGATAAGCTCCTTCTAAACCTATTTTCAGCTGCGAAAAAGTTCCCAAAGAACTTGAAAAATCACCATTCAGCATTGAAAAATCTTGGCCCGCCTGATAAAGGTCAACAGCTAAAGATTCTGCTTTTTTCTGACAGACAAGCCTAGCTTCTGGAGGCAACTTCGCAATCACAGCCTTTTTACCAGCCTTGAAAATACCAGCTTTCTGCTCTGCGATTGCTTCCAGACTATCACCCAAGGTCTCCTGATGGTCAAGCCCGATGGAGCTGATGACAGCAATCTCTCCAGTTACCACATTGGTCGTGTCAAGTAAGCCGCCAATTCCCACTTCTAGTAAAACCAAATCCACTTCTTGCTCCCTAAAATAGAGAAAAGCAAGCAAGGTCAGCAACTCAAAAAAAGACAACTGGTCATGAGTTTGCAGAAGCGTTTTCTCCATCTCCTTGACCTGCTCAGCCAAACGGATAAAGTCTGCATCAGCTATTGGTTGCCCATTAATGCAGATTCGGTCATTGATGGAGATGATATGAGGAGAGGTAAAGGTCGCAACTTTTTTGCCATGTCCCATAAATAACTCCCTCATAAAAGCAATGGTAGATCCTTTCCCATTAGTCCCTGTTACGTGGATAATAGGGTAAGACTGCTCAGGATTTCCTAACAAATCCACCGCTTGCTGTATTCGGCCCAAACCTGATCGAAAATTCAAACCAATCCGACTATGGAGCCATTCTTCTACTTCAAACATACACATCTCCTTGATAAATGTCTAATCAATTATCTAGCAAAATTCCGTAGATAACAAAAAATGAGGTCAGGATTTTCGTCCCGACCTCTTCCCTGGTTAGCTAATCACTAGCAACTATGAATATTAACTTGGACTAAAAACATCCCCTGGATGTTCCAACTCTTCCCCATTTCTGGGAGTTGGGCTGATACAGTTCCCCAGACTACCTGCGTTTCTAATTTCTAGCGCTGGGCTAAAAACGTCCACAGGACGTTTTTACTCCTCCATAAAACTATTGAAGACTTCTTCAATCATGTTCCATTCGTCTTCTGAGTCTTCTGGGATTGGTTGCAATTCGCCTTCTGTTCCATCTTCGTTTTCGATGAATGAGTAAGCTTGGATTTCAACTTGTCCGTCTTCGTCTTCTTCTGCGTTAACTGGTACTAGAAGAACATAGTTTTTACCAAATTCTTCTTTTCCGTCAATGGTCAAAAGGATTTCAAACAAGGTTTCATTTCCTTGCTCATCTACTAGTGTAATTAATTCACGTTCTTCGTGGTCGTGGTTATGATCGTGTGACATAGCCTCTCCTTTATATTAAAATTTTCTATCTAAATAATTTTGTAAAATCAGCTGAGCTGCTAACTTATCAATGACTTTCTTACGCTTATTACGACTGATATCTGCTTGTTCAATCAACATGCGCTCAGCAGCCACTGTTGTCAAGCGTTCATCTTGATAGTCTACTGGTAAAGCAAAAAGCTCTTCTAGCTTTGCTCCGTATGCTTGACTAGCTTCCACGCGCGGTCCACTTGTATTGTTCATGTTTTTAGGCAGGCCCACTACAAATCGTTCCACCTTGTAAGTATCAACCAACTCCTTAACGCGGTCAAAACCAAATTGGCCTTGCTCCTCATTTATTTGGATGATTTCAAGTCCTTGAGCTGTAAAACCGAGCGGATCGCTAATAGCCACCCCTACCGTTTTTGAACCGACGTCCAATCCCATAATTCTCATAGGTTATAGATCAACTCCTTGTCCTTTAAGGTAGTATCGGACCAATTCTTCAACGATTTCATCGCGCTCATACTTACGGATTTGATTTCGTGCATTATTATAACGAGGAACGTAGGCAGGGTCTCCACTCAATACGTAACCTACGATTTGGTTGATTGGGTTGTAGCCCTTATCGTTCAACGAAGCATAGACATCAGTCAAAGTTTCGCTAATTTCTTTTTTATTGGAATCGTCCAATTTAAAACGTACTGTTTCTTCAGTAAATCCCATTCTAACACCCTCTTTCCTTAGAATAGTACCATTATAGCATAATTCCTTACGTTCTACAATTCAGGCAGTCTATTTATTTGGATTTTCTATTGTTCTGTCGCACCATTTGCCAATCTGTCTGAAATATATTTGCTTGGTTCATTCTTCAAGAGATTTTCTAAGCCAATGTTCTTCAAATATTCTAACTGAGAAGCCTTCTTGACATCCAGAACTTGAAAATCAAAACTAGTCGTTGTTTGAAGTTCTGTTGCACTCAATAGTTTTGTTTCAAGCTTAAAGCCTGCCAATTTACGAGCTTCTATGATGTACTCATCCTTCTCCTCCGCCTCAAGGAGAGCTTTTTGAGTTTCTTCCACACCATGTTGGTCAATATAGGTCTTCAACTCATCTGAGACTGGACGCTTTTGTTGAATGGTTAGATTCAAAAAAGTCTTATCCTTGTATGTAATGTTTTGGGTTTGCTGGCTACCATCATCTGACTTGGGCAAGACCAAAGTCTTGGTGACAACTGTATTCTTCTCGGCATTTTCAATAACTGGCAATGCCGACTGAAGCGTATCCTTTTCTGTTTTTGTAGCTGGTCCAGTTTCTTTTTTCTGTCCACAACCAACCAGGACAAAAAGGAAAGCTAGACTAACAAGAACTATTTTTTTCATTTCTTTCTTCTTTCTTTTTGAAATTAAAATAAGACTGGGAGTTGCTCCCAGTCTTGATGTTTATAGAGCTGCACGCAAACGTGCTTCTGCATTTTCTACATTACGGACAGAGCGTGGTAGGAAGGCACGAATATCGTCTTCCTTATAGCCAACTTGCAGGCGTTTTTCATCTACAAGGATTGGGCTCTTTAAAATTCTCGGTGTTTCCATAATCAGATTGAGGACTTCGTTGACACTCAAATCTTCAATATCCACTCCAAGGGCTTTGGCATAGCGATTTTTAGACGAAACGATGCTGGCTATTCCGTTATCTGTTTTGGTTAGAATATCCAGTAATTCTTCCCTCGTAATTCCTTCTTTACCAAGATTTTGTTCTTTATAACTTAACTGGTGGGCATTGAGCCAGGTTTTTGCTTTTTTACAGCTAGTACAACTTGAGACTGTATAAATTTTAATCATGTACCTACCCCTTTCGCTACATGTTACTATCAGTTTAGTCTATTATACCATAAAAAACATCCGACTTGCGACCTATTTTTAAATTTTTTTAACTTTTTTCGTCATTTTCGTACTTTTTTCTTGACAAATAACTAAATGACTATCAACTCTTTTGGAGCTAGGGTCAACAATTCACAACCTGTCTCTGTAATCAGGATATCATCCTCGATACGAACACCATATTTGCCTTCGATATAGATACCTGGCTCATCTGTCAATGCCATGCCTGCCTTAATAGTTTCTATAGAAGTTTGGCTAAAGTAAGGCTCTTCATGAATATCCAGCCCAATACCGTGTCCGATACCGTGAGTAAAGTAGTCGCCATAGCCTGCTTCGATGATAATATCACGAGGGATTTTGTCAAAGTCACGGAAACCTAAGCCAGCCTTTGCCTGGCCAATCAAAGTTTGATTGGCTTTGAGAACCGTATTGTAAATCTCTGCCTGCTCGTCACTGACATGCCCCAAGTAGATAGTTCGTGTCATATCGCTGACATAGTGATCATAAAGACATCCGAAGTCCATGGTAATAGCTTCCCCTAACTCCACTGGTTTGTGCATAGGATGGGCATGGGGTTTGGAAGAGTTGATACCGCTAGCTAGAATGGTGTCAAAAGACAAGCCAGATGCTCCCAACTCACGCATGCGGAAGTCAAGGAAGTTGGCAATCTCAATTTCAGTCTTTCCTGGCTTAATAAAGTCAAGCGCATCGCGGAAAGCTTGGTCTGAGATAGAACAAGCCTTGCGAATAGCTGCAATCTCCGCTTCATCCTTAATCATTCGAAGACCTTCGACAAACTGAGTTTGTGGAAGCAAGTCAATTCCTTCAAAGGCGGCCTGCATACGGTGATAATAAGAGACTGAAATCTCATCTTCAAAACCGATTCGAGATAAGCCCATGTCCTTAACAATTCCTGTAATGACAGCCAATTCATCACGGTCAGCCACAATCTCAAAGCCACTGGTTTCTTGCTTAGCTGCAATGATATAGCGAGAGTCTGTCACCAAGACCTGACGGTCGCGGCTGATAAAGACTGTTCCGTTTGAGCCCCAAAAACCAGTCAAGTAGTAGACGTTTTTAAGATTGTTGATGATGATACCATCTAGTTCTTTTTCTTGCATTTTAGCTAGAAATGCTTGTACGCGTTTATTCATGATGTAATTTTCCTTTCAAATAATGTCCTGTGTAGCTGGCTTCCTTGGCCGCTACTTCTTCTGGAGTTCCTGTTGCGATGATGGTTCCACCACCGACACCGCCCTCAGGTCCCAAGTCAATAATATGGTCTGCCGTCTTGATAACATCCAGATTGTGCTCAATGACAAGAACTGTATTGCCATCATCGACAAAGCGAGCTAAAACCTTGAGCAAGCGAGCGATATCCTCGGTATGGAGTCCTGTCGTCGGCTCATCCAGAATGTAGAAAGATTTTCCTGTCGATCGTTTGTGGAGTTCACTAGCCAGCTTCATACGCTGGGCTTCTCCCCCAGAAAGGGTGGTAGCTGGTTGCCCTAGCGTCACATAGCCCAGTCCCACATCCTTGATAGTCTGAAGTTTACGCTGAATTTTCGGAATGTGTTGGAAAAACTCCACCGCATCATTGACGGTCATATCCAAGACCTGCGAGATATTCTTTTCCTTGTAGTGAACTTCTAGGGTTTCACTATTGTAGCGGGTTCCGTGGCATACTTCACAAGCCACATAAACATCTGGCAAGAAGTGCATCTCAATCTTGATGATCCCATCACCTGAGCAGGCTTCACAACGACCACCCTTGACGTTGAAACTGAAGCGCCCCTTCTTGTAACCACGAATCTTGGCTTCGTTTGTTTGAGCAAAAAGGTCACGTATATCGTCAAAGACACCTGTATAGGTAGCTGGGTTGGACCTCGGCGTCCGTCCGATAGGGCTCTGGTCAATATCAATCAAGCGGTCGACATGCTCAATCCCTGTAATAGCCTTAAACTTACCAGGTTTATCTGAATTGCGGTTGAGCTTCTGGGCAATGGCTTTTTTGAGGACACTGTTGATCAAGGTCGATTTCCCTGAACCTGATACCCCTGTCACCGCGATGAATTTCCCTAGCGGGAAGCGAGCAGTAACATTTTGCAAGTTATTCTCACACGCTCCTGTCACTTCGATAAAACGACCATTTCCGGCACGGCGCTCTGTTGGCACTGGAATAGCACGCTTACCTGACAAGTACTGACCTGTGATAGATTTACTGTTGCGAGCTACCTGCTTGGGTGTCCCTGCAGCGACGATTTCCCCACCAAATACTCCCGCACCAGGACCAACGTCAATCAGATAATCCGCCTCACGCATGGTATCTTCGTCGTGTTCCACCACGATAAGAGTATTACCCAAATCACGCATCTTTTTGAGACTGGCAATCAAACGGTCATTGTCCCTCTGGTGGAGACCGATTGACGGCTCATCCAGGATATAGAGGACACCTGATAGGTTAGAACCAATCTGGGTTGCCAAGCGAATACGCTGACTTTCCCCACCTGAAAGGGTTCCTGCTGAACGTGACAGGGTTAGATAGTTTAGACCCACGTTATTAAGGAAGGTCAAACGATCCTTGATTTCCTTGAGAATAGGACGAGCAATAATAGCTTCATTTTCAGATAAGGTCAGCTGGCTCACCAAGTCCAAGTGGTCTGCGATAGACAAGTCTGAGATTTCTCCGATATGTGGCCCTTGCTGGCCACCAACACGGACAGACAAGGCCTGATCATTAAGACGGTAACCACGACAAGTTCCGCAGGTCAGCTCATTCATGTAAAGGCGCATCTGGGTGCGCGTGTAATCGCTGTTTGTCTCGTGATAGCGACGTTTGATATTATTGACAACTCCCTCAAAAGGAATGTCAATATCGCGCACGCCACCAAATTCATTCTCATAGTGGAAATGGAATTCCTTGCCATCTGACCCATAGAGAATCAAGTTCTTATCCTCTTCTGACAAGTTCTCAAAAGGCTTATCCATATCCACTCCAAAAGCTGTCATAGCCTGCTCTAGCATATTTGGATAGTAGTTGGATGAGATAGGATTCCAAGGAGCTAAGGCTCCCTCACGTAAGGTTTTACTGGCATCTGGCACTACCAAATCAGTATCCACCTCCAGCTTGATGCCCAAGCCATCACACTCACTACAAGAGCCAAAGGGAGCATTGAAAGAGAAGAGACGAGGCTCTAACTCTGGCACAGTAAAGCCACAAACTGGGCAGGCATAATGCTCAGAGAAGAGCAACTCAGAGTCATCCATAGTGTCGATAATGACATAGCCTTCTGCGATACGAAGGGCAGCCTCAATGGAATCAAAGAGACGACTACGAATGCCCTCCTTGATAACAATACGGTCAACCACGACATCGATATTGTGTTGCTTGCTCTTAGACAACTCTGGCACTTCGGTTACATCATAGACTTCTCCATCCACACGGACACGAACATACCCATCTTTCTGAACCTTCTCGATAACACTCTTATGTTGACCTTTTTTCTTGCGGATGACAGGGGCCAAAATCTGCAAGCGCTGGCGTTCAGGTAACTCCAAAACCTTATCAACGATTTGCTCCACCGAAGAAGCCTTGATAGCTCCATGCCCCTTGATACAGTAAGGCGTCCCCACACGTGCGTAGAGAAGACGCAGATAGTCATTGATTTCAGTCGTTGTTCCCACCGTCGAACGAGGGTTTTTGCTAGTCGTTTTCTGGTCGATAGAAATAGCTGGGCTGAGACCATCAATAGCATCTACATCTGGTTTTTCCATATTGCCCAAGAACTGACGAGCGTAGGCGGACAAACTCTCTACATAGCGACGTTGTCCCTCCGCATAGAGGGTATCAAAAGCCAGACTGGACTTCCCTGAACCTGACAAGCCAGTCACGACAACCAGCTTATCTCGCGGAATCTCCACATCAATATTTTTTAAATTATGGGCACGCGCCCCATGAATGACAATTTTATCTTGCATCTTTGTTCTTTCTAGTCCATTATTGCTTACCATTATACCAAAAAAAGTGAGATTCTATTACCCAAAAGGCTGAATTTGTAGTATAATAGTACGGTGTGAAAAAATCTGAAAAATGAGAAAGGATAAGGGATATGAAACAAGTTTTTCTCTCTACAACAACTGAATTTAAAGAGATCGATACGCTTGAACCGGGTACTTGGATCAATCTCGTCAATCCGACTCAAAATGAATCACTGGAAATCGCTAACGCCTTCGATATTGATATTGCGGACCTTCGAGCACCGCTCGATGCGGAAGAAATGTCTCGTATTACCATTGAAGACGAGTACACCCTGATTATCGTTGACGTGCCGGTCACAGAGGAAAGAAATAACCGCACCTACTACGTCACCATCCCGCTTGGTATTATCATCACCGAGGAAACCATTATCACTACTTGTTTGGAACCATTACCAGTCCTCGATGTCTTTATCAACCGTCGATTGCGTAATTTCTATACTTTTATGCGTTCGCGTTTTATCTTCCAGATTCTTTATCGCAATGCAGAGCTTTACCTAACAGCCCTTCGTTCGATTGACCGCAAGAGTGAACAAATCGAAAGTCAACTGCATCAATCAACTCGTAATGAAGAATTGATTGAACTCATGGAATTAGAAAAAACCATCGTCTATTTCAAGGCCTCCCTCAAAACAAATGAGCGTGTGATTAAGAAATTGACCAGTTCAACCAGCAATATCAAGAAATACCTTGAGGACGAAGACCTGCTTGAAGACACCCTGATTGAAACCCAACAGGCCATCGAGATGGCAGACATTTATGGAAACGTCTTGCATTCTATGACAGAGACCTTCGCCTCTATCATTTCTAACAACCAGAACAACATCATGAAAACCTTGGCTCTTGTGACCATCGTCATGTCCATCCCAACCATGGTCTTTTCTGCCTACGGGATGAACTTTAAGGATAATGAAATCCCCCTAAACGGAGAGCCAAATGCCTTCTGGTTAATCGTCTTTATCGCCTTTGCTATGAGTGTCTCGCTCACTCTCTATCTCATCCATAAAAAATGGTTCTAAGAGGAGTTCCTATGTCTCAGATTGATCTACAAAAATTAACTAAGAAAAACCAAGAGTTTGTCCACATTGCTACCCAACAATTCATCAAAGATGGGAAAACAGACGCTGAAATCCAGACTATTTTTGAGGAAGTCATTCCCCAAATCCTTGAGGAGCAATCTAAAGGTACAACTGCCCGTTCCCTATACGGCGCACCAACTCATTGGGCTCATAGCTTCACTGTCAAAGAGCAGTACGAAAAAGAGCATCCAAAAGAAAATGATGATCCAAAACTCATGATTATGGACTCAGCTCTTTTCATCACTAGCCTCTTTGCCCTTGTCAGCGCCCTCACAACCTTCTTTGCGGCAGATCAAGCTTTCGGCTATGGATTGATTACTCTTCTATTAGTTGGACTGGTTGGTGGATTTGCCTTCTACTTGATGTACTACTTTGTTTACCAATACTATGGACCAGATATGGATCGCAGTCAACGTCCACCTTTCTGGAAATCTGTACTAGTTATCCTAGCTTCTATGTTCCTTTGGTTGCTTGTCTTCTTTGCAACAAGCTTCCTACCAGCTAGCCTTAACCCAGTACTGGATCCATTGCCACTAGCTATTATTGGAGCAGCCCTCCTAGCCCTTCGCTTCTATCTCAAGAAACGCTTGAATATCCGTAGTGCAAGTGCAGGACCAACACGCTATCAAGAATAAGAAAACGATAAAAGCAACTGCAGGTGCGGTTGCTTTTTCACTTACTTTTTTGATTTTAAAGTATTCTTCTGAAATCCCACATAGCTTTCTCTTATATTTTGTGATAAAATAGGCTCAATCTATTTCTAGGAGGATCAGATATGATTTCTACTATTGGTATTGTTAGTTTATCTAGTGGCATTATCGGAGAGGACTTTGTCAAACACGAAGTAGACTTGGGTATCCAACGTCTCAAGGATCTGGGACTCAATCCTATCTTTTTGCCCCATTCGTTAAAAGGATTAGACTTTATCAAGGACCATCCTGAAGCTCGTGCAGAGGATTTGATTCATGCCTTTTCTGATGATAGCATCGACATGATCCTATGTGCCATCGGTGGAGACGATACCTATCGCTTGCTACCTTATCTTTTTGAAAATGACCAACTCCAAAAGGTTATCAAACAAAAAATTTTTCTTGGCTTCTCGGATACAACCATGAACCACCTCATGTTGCATAAATTAGGAATCAAGACTTTTTATGGTCAATCCTTTTTAGCAGACATTTGTGAATTAGACAAAGAAATGCTAGCCTATAGCCTTCACTACTTTAAAGAATTGATTGAGACGGGAAGAATTTCAGAAATCCGCCCTAGTGACGTTTGGTATGAGGAACGAACTGATTTTAGTCCCACGGCCCTGGGAACACCTCGTGTCAGTCATACAAATACAGGTTTTGACTTGTTGCAAGGAAGTGCCCAGTTCGAGGGGAAAATCCTCGGTGGTTGCCTCGAATCCCTCTACGATATCTTTGACAACTCTCGATACGCAGATAGCACGGAGCTCTGCCAAAAATACAAACTTTTCCCTGACTTGTCAGACTGGGAAGGGAAAATCCTCTTGCTCGAAACAAGCGAAGAAAAGCCTAAGCCAGAAGACTTCAAAAAGATGTTGCTAACTTTAAAGGACACTGGCATATTCGCGGTCATCAATGGACTCTTGGTCGGAAAACCTATGGATGAAACTTTCCATGACGACTATAAAGAGGCACTATTGGATATCATTGACAGCAATATCCCGATTGTCTATAATCTGAATGTCGGCCACGCAACTCCAAGAGCAATTGTACCCTTTGGGGTCCATGCTCATGTAGATGCACAGGAACAAGTCATTCTCTTTGACTATAACAAATAAAGCTGGGAAAAGTTTCTCAGCTTTTTTCTCGGTATCATTACTGGCATTTTCATCACATATTACAGTATATTGAAACTAGAATAGTACACCTCTACTTCTAAAACATTGTTAGAAATCGATTTGTCCTGTTCTCATTTCATTTTACTATACTGATAGCTAAAATGATTAAGGAGAGGCTGTTGCTTAACATGTGAACAAGTAGGGGATAGTAGATATTCTCTTTTTCTTTCACATAAATAATAGAAAAGGCAAGGCCTCCACCTAAGTAACCAACTGCACCAATCCACTCTGATAGAGCCAAACTGTGCATATGAGTCAGAGCAAAAACAAGTCCTACCAGAATAATGCTTAGTAAACCTGGCAACCGTTCCTGCAAGTAATGCAATAAGACCTGACGGAAAAATAATTCTTCTACCAGAGGTCCAATGACACAAGCAAAAACAGCTATCAGTAGTGGTTGTTCTTGAAAGGTACTTTGAATATTAGACTGATTTAGACCTTGTCCATCTAATCCCACAAACTGCTTCAACATCTCTGATACAAATTCAAAGACAACAGTCATCAGAATGAGAAAGAGCCATCCTGTTAAGACGCCAAAGAAGAATTTTCTTTTAGTCTTTCTAATCTCCTTCCATTGTTGGATCAATCTATCCTTGAACAAGAAGGAGCCATATAAAGCTAAAACTACATAAACAAGATAATTTGCAATGACAGATGGCATTAAAGAAGCCAGCAATTTAACGCCATCAAACACAAAGAGGATTGTATAGAGAATCGCAAAAATCAGAATTCCCTTATTTTTGTTAGACATCATTTAAGACCTTTCCACTCACAATCATTCTCGTGGTCATCAACTAGCCCTGCAGCCTGTAGAAAAGACAATACGGCGACTGGGCCTGTGAACTTGAAGTCTCGTTTTTTGAGATCTTTGGCTAATTTCTCAGATAAGGGTGTTTTAGCTGGGGCTTGGCGATAATCAGGAACATCGTTAACGACAGTTTTCCCCTCAACAAAAGACCAAAGATAGGCATCAAAAGAGCCGTACTCTGCCTGTAACTGTAGAAAAGCTTGGGCGTTAGCGCGTGTAGCAAAAATCTTGGCTCTATTTCGAATGATAGCTGGATTCTCCAGCATGGCTTCCAATTCAGTGTCAGTCATCTCTGCGACTGAGTGAATTTGATAGCTATGAAAGGCTTCTCGGAAAGCTTGGCGTTTGTTGAGTACCGTTTCCCAAGACAGGCCTGCCTGATAGGTTTCCATACACAACAACTCAAACAATGCTTGGTCATCATGGAGGGGCTGGCCCCACTCCTCATCATGATAGGCGATGTAGAGCGGGTTGGTCATCTTGACCCACGAACAACGTTTTGTCATTCTCTGCTCCTATTTGACCAACATTTTAAGGGCCGACTTGATATAGTTCTCAGCTGTATCTGTCGTTCCTTCAAAGAATTTCTTGATTTTCTTGAGCTCTGTTGCCTTGTAGCCCAGAGCCAACATGGCTTCCATAGCTTCTTCCAATTCTTGGTTTTCAGCACTTGCTTGCACTGCGACCTTGGCAGGAAGGTCATCTCCTGCAACTACTACCTTGCCTTCCAAGTCCAGCACCATCTGCTGGGCTGTTTTCTTGCCAATTTTAGGGAACTTGGTCAAGTAGGTGATGTTCTTAGTTTCAATGGCTTGAACCAAGCCAGCATTGTCATCAGCAGCGATAATAGCAAGAGCTGATACAGGACCAATCCCAGAGACCGAAATTAGACTAAGAAAGAGCTTTTTCTCATCCTCTGAGCGAAATCCATAAAGCAAATGGGCGTCCTCACGCACAACCTGATGCACATAAATCTGAGCCTCCTGATTAACCTGACCTGAATAGGCATAAGGATTGGCCACATGCAGGATATAACCAATACCATTGGTTTCAAGAACAATGTATTTGGCAGTAATTTTGGTAATGATTCCTTTTAAATATGCGTACATAGTGTTCCTTCTCTCTTATTTCGTTTATCTAGTATATCATATTTTCTTTATCCGAGGAGCGAGAATCGATTATCACAAATACAGTATATCAAAAACAATCGGTATTTATCTGTTGACATATTCAAAATTAAGTACTATAATCATCTGTAATTGAATAACTATCTTCAGGGCAGGGTGCAATTCCCTACCGGTGGTATAGCCCACGAGCCGAAAGGCATGATTTGGTGAAATTCCAAAGCCGACAGTATAGTCTGGATGAAAGAAGATAAAAGTATATTTGTGCTTTTTGCGTGCTCTGAAATGATTACTTGTCATTTCAGAGCATTTTTGTTAATCGCATAAGTTTTCTTTTGTATGCCTTGAGTAGTCCCCTATTCAAGGTATATTTTTTTGGAGGTAGTGAGATGAGCGATTCAAAATATATGAAATTAGCAATAAAACTGGCACAAAAAGGGGCTGGTTACGTCAATCCCAATCCTATGGTTGGCGCAATTATTGTAAAAGATAATCACATTATCGGACAAGGTTATCATGAGTTTTTTGGTGGCCCACATGCTGAGAGAAATGCTCTTAAAAACTGTAGAAAATCCCCTGTCGGAGCGACGCTTTATGTAACACTTGAACCCTGTTGTCACTTCGGGAAAACACCTCCCTGTATAGATGCTATAATCGATAGTGGTATTACAAGAGTAGTCATTGGAAGCCTAGACTGTAATCCTATTGTATCTGGAAAAGGAGTAAAGATACTTGAGGAAAATAATCTTCAAGTTACTGTTGGAATTTTAGAAAATGAGTGTCTTAACTTAATAAAAAGTTTTAGAAAGTATATTACCCAGCATGTACCCTATGTTTTTATGAAATATGCAATGTCAATGGATGGAAAAATAGCCACTAAAACAAATCAATCCAAATGGATTACTGAAGAAGAAGCAAGAAAGCATGTGCATCAATTACGACACCATGTTAGTGCAATTATGGTGGGAGTCAATACTGTTATTCAAGACGATCCTTTGCTGACATGTAGATTGGAGGAAGGGAAAAATCCTATCCGTATCATATGCGATACACATTTACGAACTCCTCTTACCTCTAAAATCGTAAAAACAGCAAATGATATTAAAACTTACATTGCCACTTCCTCTGAAGACAAAAATAAAATGAAGCTATATCAAAATCATGGCTGTGAAATACTTTCCATAAAGAAAAAAGGCAATCATATAGACTTATCGAGTTTAATGCAACATCTAGGAAACATGCAGATTGATAGCCTAGTTCTAGAAGGGGGCAGTCTAATGAATTGGAGTGCTTTGGAACAACAAATTGTTGATGAGCTGAAAATATATATTGCACCAAAAATTTTTGGAGGCAGTGCCAAGTTTCCTGTCGGAGGTGAAGGCATTTCTTTGCCAAATGACGCTATTAGATTGAAACCTTATGCTTTTTCTCAAATAGGAAATGACTATCTCATAGAAAGTGAAGTGATTTATCCATGTTCACAGGAATAATTGAAGAAATCGGAAAAGTTGAAAGAATACAGAAAGACTCTCGTAATTGTAAACTATCAATTAAAGCCTCAAAAATATTAACGGATATCCATTTAGGCGATAGTATAGCAGTAAATGGTATCTGTCTTACAGTTACTCATTTCAATCATCAATCCTTTACAGTTGATGTAATGAATGAAACATGGAGTCGAACAGCTCTTACTCTATTAAAACATGGAAGTGAGGTGAATCTAGAAAGAGCCTTATCTGTCAACGGTCGACTTGGGGGTCACGTCGTTACAGGACACATTGATGGTACAGGAAAAATCTCGTCAATAAAAAAAGATAATAATGCTGTATGGTATCAAATCAACACACAAAAAGAAATTTTAGATTTAATAGTTGAAAAAGGATCTATTACAATTGACGGCATTAGTCTGACTGTCGCTAAAGTCTCCAAAGTAAACTTTTCAGTATCTGTTATCCCTCATACCTTGGAACAAACCATTCTTAAGAGTAAACAAGTCGGGAGTACAGTAAATCTTGAAAATGATATCTTAGGTAAATATGTGCAAAAACTGATGGATAATTCTCCAAAATCAGAAATATCTAAGGAACTATTATATCAAAATGGATTTTAGCAGAAAGGATAATCAGTCAATGGAATATCGAAAAATACAAGAAGCATTAGAAGCATTGCAGAAGGGACGACTTGTTCTTGTTATAGACGATAAGGATAGAGAAAATGAAGGAGACTTAATTTGTTCTGCACAAGCAGCTACAACAGAAAATGTTAATTTTATGGCTACTTATGCCAAAGGATTAATTTGTATGCCTATGAGCGAAAGTTTAGCTAATCAATTAATGCTTTCACCTATGGTTGAAAACAATACAGATAATCATAAGACTGCTTTTACAGTTTCAATTGATTATAAAGAAACGACCACAGGTATTTCTGCCGAGGAAAGAGGACTGACCGCACGTATGTGTGTAGCTGAAGATATAATACCCTCTGATTTTCGCAGGCCAGGACACATGTTTCCTTTAATTGCAAAAAAAGGTGGTGTTCTAGAAAGAAATGGACACACAGAAGCAACTGTTGATTTATTAAAATTAGCTGGACTAAAAGAGTGTGGCCTATGTTGTGAAATAATGAATCATGATGGCAAAATGATGAGAACAGATGATTTAATTCAGTTCTCGAAGAAACACAAGATTCCACTAATTACCATCAAAGAATTACAAGAATATAGAAAAGTATATGATCAGCTGGTAGAACGAGTTTCAACTGTCAATATGCCTACTAGATACGGTAATTTCAAAGCAATTAGCTATATAGATAAACTAAATGGGGAACATCATCTTGCTCTTATTATGGGAAACATAGAGGATGAAGCCAATGTATTATGTCGGGTCCACTCCGAATGTTTAACAGGAGATGTTTTAGGCTCTTTACGTTGCGATTGTGGACAGCAATTCGATAAAGCTATGAAAATGATTGTTGAGAATGGTTCGGGTGTCTTACTTTACTTGCGACAGGAGGGACGAGGAATTGGACTTATCAATAAATTAAAAGCCTATCATTTACAAGATCAAGGCATGGATACGCTTGATGCCAATCTTGCATTAGGCTTTGAAGGTGATTTAAGAGAATATCATATTGGAGCACAAATGCTTAAAGACCTAGGACTACAGTCACTACATTTACTGACAAATAATCCTGACAAGGTTGAACAGTTAGAAAAATATGGAATTACCATTTCCAGTAGAATACCAATCGAAATAGAAGCCAATCCTTACGATAGTTTTTATTTAGAAACAAAGAAAAATCGAATGGGTCACATTTTAAATATGGAGGAAAAATAAATGAACACTTATGAAGGTAATTTAGTAGCGAACGATATTAAAATCGGTATTGTTGTAGCGAGATTTAATGAATTTATAACTTCAAAATTATTATCTGGAGCACTGGATAATCTCAAAAGAGAGAATGTAAACGAGAAAGATATCGAGGTGGCCTGGGTTCCAGGAGCTTTTGAAATACCTCTGATTGCATCAAAAATGGCAAAAAGTAAAAAATATGATGCAATTATCTGCTTGGGAGCTGTCATTAGAGGGAATACAAGTCATTATGATTATGTATGTAGCGAGGTATCTAAGGGAATCGCCCAAATCAGTTTAAATAGCGAAATCCCAGTTATGTTTGGTGTGCTAACGACAGATACAATTGAACAAGCCATAGAACGAGCTGGCACTAAAGCAGGAAATAAGGGTTCTGAGTGTGCACAAGGCGCTATTGAAATGGTCAACCTAATTCGTACATTAGACGCATAGAACAGACTCTACTTTTAGACGAATAAAGAAACTTGGCAAAATCGCAATTTAATACTCTGTGAAAATCATAGAGCAAACTAGGAAACCAGTCGCAGAGTGGTAAAACACAACTTCGATGTTACAGACAAAACTAGCAAAATTAGCTCAAAACACTGTTTTGAGATTACTGATAAAACTGACCTGGTTTGAAGAGATTTTCGAAAAGAATTAGGAAAAAATGAAGTAAATATTTCTATGATAAAACGCATAAAATCAAGGTTTTTGAACACCTGATTTTATGCGTTTTTCTGATTTTGAACATTTTTCCCAGACTTTTTTATACTTTTAATATTTCCCCAACTCACGGAGACTGGTGTGATTTTCCTGAATACGTCGGAACATCTTTTCCATATCCGACTTGGTAAAATGCACCAAAACAGGACGTCCGTGGGGACAGTTATAGGGATTGTCACATTGAGAAAGCTGATAGAGGAGTTGTCTAGCTGAATGATCATCAATACGATGATTGGCCTTGATAGATCGCTTGCAAGACATCATGATAGCCAGCTCTGCTCGGTATTTCTTGATAGAAACTTCCTTGGTCAAAAGGAGCATGTCGCACATCTCATAGATGCCTGATTCAATCTCTTCTTCTGCCATCCAAATAGGATGTTCACGTAGAATAAATTGATTTTCTCCGTACTCTGCTAGAAAGACGCCCACTTCCTCTAAGAGAGGCATTCTTTCCTTGAGACGCAGGGCATCATCCGCAGGAAATTCAAAGATATAGGGCACTAGGAGTTGCTGCTGGCTCTGGTCAACATTGCCAATGCTTTCACGGTACTCCTCGTACTTGACCCGTTCCTGAGCAGCGTGCTGATCTATGATGTAAAGTCCATCTCGCCCTTGGGCAAAGAGATAAGTCCCGTGCATTTGTCCGAAAAACTCCAACTCTGGGAAGCTGGATGCTTCTTCTCGCTCCAGTTTGTCATAAGCCTTATCGATGCTAGCAAGATCTAACTCTGGATGGTCTAGCTGGTCGTAGTTAGCAGGCTTTCTCTCTGCAAAATGCAGTTTTGCTGGCTTGGTCAATCGGTCCAAGGTTTCCTTGGCAAACAGGGTCAAATCCTGCCCTTCATCAGTCAATTCTACCTGATAATCAGCTACTTCAGTTTGACTAGGTCTTGACGGCTCAGTTTTCTCATAGTAGAGCGTATTTTCTTTGAGTGGGAGAATAGTTTGCTCCACCTTCTCACGATTGCGCACGGTCGATTTGGCAAGATTTTCCAAGGCATCTGGAATCAAGGTTTGTTCCTTGAGACTATTTGCAATAGCTTCTGAGACCAAGGTCATCAGTTCTTTTTCCTTGGAAATCCGCACCTCTTGCTTGGTTGGATGCACATTGACATCCGCTAGATAAGGGTCGATATGAATGTGAACGACAGCCAGTGGAAAACGCCCCACCATGAGCTTACTGCCATAGCCGTCAAGAATTGCACGATTGAGCAGGAAGTTCTTGATATAACGGCCATTGATGAAGAGGCTGATATAATTGCGGTTAGCCCGAGTCAACTCAGGCAAGGACACAAAACCTGAAATTTCGAAATCTAGGTCAGAGTTCTCAATTTCAATCATCTTCTTGGCACTCGCCAAACCGTAAATTCCTGCGATTGCTTGGCGCAATTGACCAGTCCCTGCTGTCCGCGTCATTTCCTTGCCATCACTAATCAAGCTAAAAGAAATCTCAGGATGGGCCAAGCCCAGACGGTTGACGATATCAATGATATGAGACAACTCTGCTTGCTGGCTCTTCATATACTTGAGACGGGCAGGCGTGTTGAAAAAGAGATCCTCCACACAAACCTTGGTTCCCACAGGACTAGTCGCTGGGATGACTTCCTCAACTTCACCCCCACGCGCGACGAGCTTGGTTCCGTGACTTGCGCCCTCAACTGCTGTCAAAAGAGTTAAAACGCTGACGGACGCAATAGAAGGCAAGGCTTCACCACGAAAACCAAGCGTCCGAATCCGAAAGAGGTCTGCTTGATTTTTTATCTTACTAGTCGCATGACGACGCAGAGCCAGCTCCACCTCATCGTGGGCAATTCCATGACCATTATCTGTGATTTGGATTTTCTTGAGACCAGCTTCCTCAATCTCAATGATAATCTGACTAGAGCCCGCATCAATGGCATTTTCTACCAGCTCCTTAACAACGCTAGCTGGACGCTCGATAACCTCTCCAGCTGCAATCTGGTTTGCCAGCACCTCTGGCAATTCAATAATATGAGACATCTTTCAGCCCCTTTCTGTATCTGTTTTCCTAGAAATTGATAGTGCTATTATACCATATTTCAGAAAGGACAGAAAAGCAAGCGCCACATAGGAGCCAAATTCCTCCACATAGACAAAGGCCCTTGCCATAGGCTGTAAAATAGTGTTTAATAAAGGTGTACAAGAAGTGATCACAATTTTGTATAAAAAACAAGGAGAGAAATTTATGAAAGTAGAACTACAGATTAGTGAAACTTACGAAGAGGAAAAGCTGATTGTTCAAGCACCTCAGCCGACAGATAAAGTCCAGAAAGTCATCGATTTCGCAGAAAATCTGGACCAAAGAGAAAAAATCAAAGGGAAAATCGATGATCAGGTCTATCTAGTTGAGATTGGCAAGATTCAGCGCTTCTATATCGAGAATCGAAAGGTTCTAGCAGAAACCGCGAGTCAGACCTACACCATTGACTTACGACTCTATCAGGTCCTTGAAATTCTGCCAACCAATTTTATCCAAATTTCCCAATCAGAAATCATCAATATCGATTTCATCTCTCATCTCAAGCTCACCCCCAACGGCCTAGTAGAAATTTTCTTGAAAAACGAAAGCTTCACCTACTCTTCACGCCGTTATCTAAAAACCATCAAGGAGAAATTAGAACTATGAAAAAACAAATCTTTCACGACGCAGCCGCCGGTGTTCTTATCGGCCTCATCCTCTCTATCATCTTTTCACTCATTTATGCACCAAATACCTACGCACCGCTCAATCCCTACTCTCTCATCGGCCAAGTGATGACTCAACATCAGGTTCACGGTGCCCTGGTCTTGCTCTACTGTACTCTTATCTGGGCAGCCATCGGTATTCTCTTCAACTTTGGTAAACGATTATTCAGCCGTGACTGGAGCATGCTTCGTGCGACGCTTTCCCATTTCTTCCTCATGCTGGCTGGCTTTATCCCGCTGGCAACTCTGGCAGGTTGGTTCCCTTTCCACTGGTTCTTCTATCTCCAGCTCATTATCGAGTTTGCGATTGTCTATCTCATCATCTGGGCTATTCTCTATAAAAGAGAGGCTAAAAAAGTGGATCACATCAATCAACTCTTGAAGCATAAAAAGTAAGAACCTCATAATAAGCAAAGCCGAGAAAGAAACTTCTCGGTTTTTCTTTATCCTGCTGCACCTTATACTCAATGAAAATCAAAGAGCAAACTAGGAAGCTAGCCGCAGGTTGCTCAAAACATTGTTTTGAGGTTGTGGATAGAA
>NZ_VMLA01000022.1:31319-46450 GCF_013276425.1 Streptococcus sp. 3874
TTGAAGAGATTTTCGAAGAGTATTGCTATCATAGTAGTTATTTTCAGATCTTCTTTGTAAATTTTCTGTAATTTTCTATCTTTTTTCAAAATATTCTTGCATTTTCCCAAAGTTTTTTGTAGAATATAGATTACATATCCAGATTATTCTGAAAATTCAAAAAGGAGTATTTATCATGTCGCAAGCTATTTCGTTAAATCAATCAACCTGGACAAGTAAACTAAAAGCAATGGGACCTGGAATCCTAATGGCAACTGCCGCTGTTGGAGGTTCCCACATTGTATCTTCCACTCAAGCTGGCGGTTCTTACGGTTGGTCTCTACTTCTCTTGGTCATCTTAGCCAATGTCTTTAAATATCCATTTTTCCGTTTTGGTGCTGAATACACAGCTGATACTGGAAAGACTTTGGTTGAAGGTTATGCCGAAAAAGGAAAACTCTATCTCTGGATTTTCTTTATTCTCAATGTCTTTTCGGCTATGGTCAACACGGCTGGTGTTGCCATTCTGTGCTCAGCTATCATCGCCAGTGCCTTCCCAATGATTGGTCTTAGCATCACTCAGTGGTCCCTCATTCTCGTTGCCATCATTTGGGCTATGTTACTCTTTGGAGGCTACAAACTTTTAGACGGCATGGTCAAATGGATCATGTCAGCTTTGACCATTGCAACTGTTCTTGCAGTTATCATAGCAGCGGTCAAGCATCCAGAATACAGTTCTGATTTTGTCGAGAAGACACCTTGGCAAATGGCAGCTCTGCCCTTCATCGTCTCCCTCCTAGGATGGATGCCTGCTCCTATTGAAATTTCAGCTATCAATTCACTTTGGTCAGCTGAAAAGAGAAAGACCGTCAACTTTAACAAAGAAGACGCTCTGTTTGACTTTAACACTGGTTATATTGGAACAGCTATCCTAGCCGTCTTCTTTGTAGCACTGGGAGCACTGATTCAGTATCCTACAGGGCAGGCGGTTGAAGCTGCTTCAGTCAAATACATCTCTCAATTCGTGGGCATGTATGCCTCTGTTCTTGGCGAATGGTCCCGTTACTTGATTACTTTTATTGCCTTCCTCTGTATCTTTGGAACAGTTATCACTGTTATCGATGGCTATTCTCGCGTTAATCAGGAATCTCTCCGACTGCTAATCAGTCAAAAAGAGGACAATCGTAAATCTTTGAACATCTGGATGACCATCACTGCTATCATCGGTATCATCATTATCAAGTTCTTCGCTGGTCAGGTTTCAACCATGCTCCGCTTTGCCATGATTGGCTCTTTCCTGACAACACCTTTCTTTGCTCTTTTGAATTACGCCTTGGTAACACGTGAAAACAAAAATCTTCCTTCTTGCCTCAAACACCTTGCCATTGCGGGATTGATTTTCCTCTTTGGCTTCGCCATCTTCTTTATCTACGCACTCGCAATCGGAAAAGCAGGTTAACTGACAAGCGCGAGATGAAGATAATACTCTTCGCAAATCAAATTCAAACCACGTCAACGTCGCCTTGCCGTACTCAAGTACAGCCTGCGGCTAGTTTCCTAGTTTGCTCTTTGATTTTCATTGAGTATAAGGTTTCATTTCAAGAGAAAATGCAGCAAATATTTCTATGATAAAAAGCATAAGAACAAGGTTTTGAAGACCTGAACTTATGCTTTTTTACGTTCTCAAAGACTGTTTATACTCAAAAAACAGTTGAAAAATCCCAAGCGCCTCTTATATTGATTTTAATTCTCCTTTTCCAACTCATACAAATCTGCGATAATAGCTGCGACATGTTTGATATCTTCCAGCATGCCTCGCATTTCAAAGTCAGCCAAGACAGGGAAACCAAAACGTTGACTGTATTGCTTAGCTGTCAGGCAGTATTGGTTATTAAAGTTACGATTTCCTGAACCAACCACGCCAAAACACTTACTAGCATTGTCACCATAGGCGATAAAATCCCCAACGGGTGTCGTCAAGATCTCGACATCTCCGTTATCAACGCCATTCCCACCTTCGAGATAGGTCGGCAAAAAAGCGACATAGGGATGGTCCATTTCATAGAAATCGCGACCTTCCTTGACCAAATCCTTGATATGAATCTTTTGAACCTCAATCCCTTTGTACTGGGACAAGAGATAGTCTTTCAAGCGCGTCACAAAACTTTCAGTGTTGCCACTCAAACTAATATAAACTAAAGAAATTGTCTTCATATGTACCTCCATGATTTTATTTTTAATCGAAAAAGAACTACCAAGATTGTATCTTGATAGTTCTTTTTTGTCAATACTTAGGCAAGATTTTCTGCTTCCTCTTCTTCTGCCAAGGCTTTCTGCTGACGCCACATCTTATAGAAGACAAGGGCTAGGAAGAGAACATTGATGACGATATAGAAAATGCTGACAGCTTTTGAACCAATACTCATTGTCAAACGCATGCTCTCATCTTGAACCAACTGCACAGCGTCCTGTAAACCAACATAGCCATAAATCGAACCGATAATAGCTAACAAAACATAGCCAACGTAAGTATAGTTTGCATATTGCAAATTCTTACGAATAAGGAAGACAATCGCTACGACCACTAAAATAGCAGATAGCACAATCAAGGCCATATTAAAAATAGAATGATACGCTTCTGCTACTCCATAGTTGTAATTAAGCTGGTCTTCTAATTGCTGAGCACTGACCCCTGCAACTTGTTTCTGAGCGGCACGAAGAGCTTCTTTGCTAGGTAAGGGACTCAACATTCCAAACAGAGACATTGCTGAAATAAGAGCAGACAAGATTAGCAAGACCCATAGATAAATCGGTTTCTTTTTCATGATAGAACCTCCTAATAATATTATTCATATTATAGCACATTTTGTAAAGGAATACAAATCTTACAGTATCGTTTCTACCTGTTTTCGGTAGGCTTTTGGCGATTTTCCGCACAATTTTCGGAACACTTTATAGAAATATCCAAGGTTACTGTAACCAACAGCATAACAAATATCTTCGATACTGTCACTGGTTGAAAGCAAGAGCTGCTGAGCAGCCTTAATACGTTGTTTGTTTAGTAATTCTGCAAAGGTCGAATCGGTTTCTCGCTTAATCAACTGACCTAGATAGACAGGATTGATAAAGAGGGCCTTACTGATATCCTTGAGGGAAAGCTCTTTTTGGTAATCACGACCAATGACTTCCAGCACACTGACCACATTTTCATTCATACGGTATTGACCGAAAAAGCTGGTCAGAGTTTCCTTGATATAAGAAACCAATTCATCGAAGGATTGAATAGCATGAATGGTTTTGACAATGTCCGTCATATCATCAGCTTTGAGATGTTCAAACAAGTGAAAGACATCCATGACAAACTGGATAAAAAGCTGTTTGGTAATCGGAACACGCGGCGTATTTTCAAGAACCACCTTCTCCAAAAGGTTCAACTCTTCCACGATTTGATTGAGATTCCCCTGAATGATAACCCTATAAATCGGTTCGTAATAGGCAAAGAGACTCTCAGACTGTTTTAGATTTACAGAACCGTAAAAGAGGGCTTTCTCAGCATTCAGCTTCCAGCGTTCAAAGTGTTCTTGATAAGGAGCTTCAAAGGGAGTAACGACTAAACCATCTAGGGATTGATCAGAAATAAAAATCTGCCAGTCTTGACCCAATACATAGTAGGGAATGGTGAAAGAGCCTTGTTTTTCCTTGGATAGGCCTATCCACCAATTCTCCTTACCTCCTAGATAACTAACAAATCCAGCCTCGTCTAAATCTTGACTGAGAGTCTGACTTTTCTTTACTCTCTCGCCGAGCTGACCTGCAATCTTCTCCAGCAGATTTCCTAACTCTACCTTATCAACAGGCTTGACCAAATAGTCCACCACACTAAGGTTCATTGCTCTTTTTACATAATCAAACTCCTGATAACCTGAAAGCAGGATATAGGCAGCATCTGGTAAAATCTCTTTCATCTCCCGAATCATATCAAGCCCTGTTTTATCGGGCATATTGACATCGGAAATGATGACATCGACAGGATTTTCCTGAACATATTCTAGGGCTTCATCAGCATGACTGGCTGTTGCGACGACCTCCATATCCCACTTATCGAAGGGAATCAAACGTTTCAGACCTTCTGTCACCATGTACTCATCATCTACTAATAATACTTTATACATTTTCTCCCTTTCTACTCATCTTGAATTGTAATACGATACTGAACACCTGCTTGCTCTGCAGACTCTATAGTAATGGCATAGCGGTCTCCAAAATAGAGCACAAAACGCTCATGGACATTGACAATCCCGATAGACTGCCTTTGATCACTGTAGCTGTCTTGGTGTTCAAAATGTCTCTGACTTAATTTTTTTCGGATATTTGCCAGCTTTTCAACCGACATTCCTCTACCATTATCTACCACTAAAATTTCCACAAAACCATCCTGTTTAAGCGCCTTGATGCTAATCACATTATCTGTCCGCCTGTGGTCAACACCATGCGCGAAATAGTTTTCTACCAGCGGTTGCAAGGTAAACTTAGGAATCTTCATATTCTCTAACCCTGGGTCTATCTTGAAACCATAGGCAATGGACTTGGGATAGCGAACCATGCAGAGATAGCTATATTTACGGCAAAATTCTAATTCCTGTTTGAGAAGAGTTTCTCTTTCGTCAGAAATATTGTTACGCAAGAGACTACTGAATTCATAAATGATATCTGCCAACTCATCTTGACTCTGCATAACTGCATACATGCGCAAGAATTCCAGCGTATTATACATAAAATGAGGATTGATTTGCGCCTGCAGGGCTCGCATATTGGCATCTTTTTGACTAAGCTCTAACTGGTAAATATCATGGATATTCTTTTCCAATCGATCCAACATATCATTGGTGGTCTCTGCGATTAGGAGCAATTCCTGATCCTTTTCAAGTGTGTCAATGCGAAGACCTTCTTCCCCTTGGGCAATAGCCTGAATGGAATCCACCAAATCCACTACCTGCTTTTGGTAGTTAGCAAAGGTCTGCCTCAAAGTCAGATAAAGAATGACAATAAAGAGAAGGCTCAAGCTCACAATCAAAGCAGAGCTAGTCACTGTTCCTTGTAAAACAAAGTTTTTGGGAACTGCCACCTGAACCTGATAACCATGAGAAGTTAAGCCAACTAGCCAATTTTCACTCTCCTTATCAACTGTTTCACCAATATGAAAAATCTCCGTATCAAAAGGTGAAGTCACTGTTACTGCCATCGGGATATGACCTCGGGTATTGTCTACAGCATGGTATAAGATTTCTGGATCCAAGGAAATATAAACAACCCCTATAGATTGATCCGTCGCTGGATCTAAAATAGGAACTCCAAAACTATTGGCCTCCGGTTTAAAGCCTTCCGCAAGTACCGAATGACCACCTCTCTCATTTCTGCTCGAAACATAAACTTCTTTAAAGTCCTGCAAGACGATTGCAACACCCGTTATATAGTCATTTTGGACATAAAGATCATCGATATTTTCATACAGAGAAATAGAAGTTGACGAAGCTGCTTGATGCTCCAACAGCCAATAAAAATACTCAGAAGTTGACAGGCTAAAGTACTTATAAACCCCTTGTATACGGTCTTGATTGGCTACTAAATCTTGAGCTAGCTGGGCTGACTCGCGATAATAATACTCCACCTCTTCGACTGTTCTAGCAGTTACACGCTGGGCTACTCTCTGGGCTTCCTTTTCCCGTGAATCCCAGTCAGCATAGGAGAGTAAGATTGCAAAACTCGCAATAATAATGATCATCACTGAACTGTAGGTTCTTAGAAGCGTATGTAGCCAAAACTGCTTCATCCTACTTTGTCGCCAATTTTTCATGGATACTTTCATAGACCGGTTCCAACATATCACTGATAAAGAAATGCCACATCCCAATTCCTACAAAAAATAGCAGGGCAGGCATATAGTAACCAATTGCCACAAGTAGCACGGTCCCAAGGAGAACCTTGGCCACAGCTGCTAGGCTCATAAAGATGCCAATCAAGGATAGTTTGAGACTATTTCGATAAGACAAGTCAAAATAAACTTGTAGTTTCAAAGATACTGTATAAGCCAAAAACAGCAGGGCAACTACTAGAACATTCAAAAAGGTCGCAATCAAATGAATAATAGTCTGATGAGGCAATTGTACCAAGAGATACAAGCCATAGACCAAAACTAAATCCACTCCTAGAAAGCTATAGAAAATCAGATTGCTTGAGACAAAATTTTGCTTATAAAGAGACCACGCCTCCTTCAAACTGTATTCCCGAAAGCTATAACCATGTTCTGCATACAAGCTCATTAAGGTGGCACTAGCCGGCGCTAGACCAAGGATAATCCCTCCTGCTAAAGTTAATAGCCAAAAGAAGGCTGTCGCAATCATCCCTAAAAAGAAACGATTAAAGACAAAGTCTAAAAATCTCCCCATGATACCCTCCTAAAAATAACTATGAAACCATTATATCATATTTCAAGCGTTTTCAAAAACTTCTACTATCCATTTACAATCCCATCAAACCATGGTAAAATGAGAATTGTGAAAAAATTATCAGGAGACAATTCATGAAAAAATCTATCTTAACTACACTTCTTTTTGCAGTTCTTTACTTCCTCTGCATGGGGATTGGTGTCCTTTTGGGCAATCTCTTTGACCAAACTGGAAACATGTTTTATGCGCCTGCTTTTACTGCCCTTGTCGGCGGTAGCGTCTATATGATTCTGGTCGCAAAAGTTCCGCACTTTGGAGCCATTACCACTATCGGGCTTGTCATGGCCCTCTTTTTCTTGGGATCTAAGCACGGTGCTGGTGCCTTCCTTCCTGGAATTATCTGTGGCCTCCTAGCAGATGGAATAGCTCATTTAGGAAAATACAAGGACCAAACAAAGAACTTCCTTTCTTTCATTCTCTTTGCCTTTAGCTCAACAGGTCCAATCTTGCTTATGTGGATTGCGCCCAAAGCCTATATGGCTACCCTTCTGGCAAGAGGAAAATCCCAAGAATATATCGACCGTATCATGGTCGCGCCAAATCCTGGAACCATCCTTCTATTTATAGCAAGTATTGTCATCGGAGCCCTAGTGGGTGCCTTGATTGGACAAGCCTTGAGTAAAAAATTTGCGCAGAAAATCTGATCAGTTAAAAAGAGCCAGGCGGCTCTTTTTTATTTATGACTCAAGACTTAGTCAAGAAGTCTCCCAAGAATTGATACTCTTCGAAAATCTCTTCAAACCACGTCAACCTCGCCTTGCCGTAGGTATATGTAACTGNNCCTGCGGCTAGTTTCCTACTTTGCTCTTTGATTTTCATTGAGTATGAATTTAAAGATAATCAAAATGATAATGATGGTTGCCAAGATGGTCACATCGTGATTGTAGCGGTTAAATCCATAAGCGATAGCTACGTTACCAATACCACCAGCTCCAACTGCACCGACCATAGCTGTTTCCCCAACAAGGGAAATCAAGGTCACAGTCGTCACACGGATCAAATCTGGAAGACCTTCTAGTAAGCCTGAGCTTCCTAGGTTAAAATTTTTTACCTGAAAAACTTCTTTTTTCTAGGGATAAAATGAGCCCTATCACACTCACTACCAAAAACATCCACCAACAAAGCCTGATATCTTGTAAAGCTAAGAAGGAAAATACAGACATCCCCAAGGGTAATGTTAGGGAAAAAATCATACTCAAGAGATTATTACTTCTAGCTAACACATCCGCACTCAAATTAGACAGTAACAGAGTATCTAATTTAGGCATTGATTTCGACATCAAATACATGACAAAGGCTAAGCAGGCAACACCTACTAGAGGAGAAAAATCTAAAATATTAGCAGTAGCAAGCAAGACAAACAGAATTGCATTGAGCGATAGCAAACTTGAAAACGACAATTTCCCAAAATAATCATGGGGAGTTAGGCTACCAAGAATAGCTCCTCCCAAGCTAACACATTCAATTAAAAATAGGGCTTGAGCATAGCTGAGATGATAAATAGTATGGTCTAATAAGTAAAAGTGATAAATACCTCCAACAGCTCCTCCCAAAGTATTCATTACTAAAATAACAAGAATAATTTTAAACAAAGATTTACTTTCTCTCTGTCTAAATATATTATCCATGTCCGCATAGATTGCCTTAACTTGTTGAAGTAAACTAATCGACTTATCCTCTACACTTACAGACAAATACGTCAATTCTCTTCTATTTTTGAACAAAATAAGAGAAGATAGTAAAAAGAAGCCAGCATTCACAATTGCAACAAAAGAAAAATTTTGGTGACTTGTTGTGAGTAACCACACTCCTAAGGCTTGACCTCCTAGATTTGATAAATAGGAGACAAACTGAGTAAAGGAATAGGCTTCATAGAGCTTATCTTCCGAAATATTATGCTGGATAATCGGCATACGAAGGCCTGCTGTATAATCCGATAAAATATCCGAACAGATATTAACCATACAGATAAAAGCAAACGTCACGAAGTTCTGATCATGAATCACACTAGCAATCAAAAGAAATAGTAGACTTTGCACACAACCAACCCAGATAATTGTCCCTGCTTTATTCCGAGTATGATCAGCCTTAATCCCAACATAAAAAGTAAATAGGAAAGGTAAAATCATAATCATGTTCGCCATAAATACTGCTATATTTTTAAAGGGTAGACTCGCAGCATAAACGATAAATACCAGATTATAAATATAAGCTCCACTTGAGCTTAAAAACCTCGATAAGGTCAGTATTCTAAATAAATGATGTTTTAAGAATAGTTTCATAACAGGCCTTTCTCACATTTCAAAGAGTATTCTATTGAATCCAGTCTAACAAAAAAAGCGGGACTCCCCACTTTTTTGTAATATATTTTTTCTGAAAATAGGAACTCTAGCTCCTAGAAACTGCTAATTATCACTCCATCTACAAACCCATTTATTTTTCATCAGTCGATGTAACGAGAATATATTACAAATCTTCATTTGAAAGCTGATTTGCAAAATAGTTTTCATAATATCTTGCACCATCTACATACTCTAAATCTTGTAAGATTGTAATGCCTCTCTGAATTTTTTCAAGACCCTTATTTTTTACATTAAAAATAGTATCATAATACCCTTTAGCAATCATATAAATGATTTTAAGATAAGCTTGAGATTCTGGCAAGTCTCGTTTTTCAATCTGAAAGATAAAATAATCTGCTTTTAATTTATCCTTTTCCTCTATCGCTTTAAAAAGTCCATTCATCAAAATGGTATCAATACCAGCTTTGTTACTAGGTAAAGAGCCTAATAAATCCGTCTTTTGTAACATCTCCCTAGAATATTTAAAATAGAGGGGCAGAGGAAACAAAGTAGAAATCGTTGAAAATAGTTCCAATTCATAATTTCCCCAGATGTCAATAGTAAAAAAATAGTCATAGAGAAAAGTCAGTTCTTCATCCGTTGCCCTTATTTCTGAATCAAAAAACACGAGAAGGCTTTTGATACGAATCATTTGTAAGAGATAGCTCTTTTTACCACTTGAACTATACTTTTGAGTCGTCTCTTCATACAAGGAGTGGAGAGAATCAATCCCTTCTCTGTCATATAAATCCCAAAGATTTTCTTGAAAAGCCAAAACCTTTTTCTGAGAAAAACCACGTACCAAGTACATAAATTCATTCAAATCAGAGTGGATGTTATCTAAGGCAGTAATCAATTTCATAGATGATAAGTCTGCTTCTCCACGCTCAAATTTGCTCAGCATGGAATAAGTAAACTCTCCTCCCGTCGCCTCCTGTAGAGATACATTCCGACTCTTTCTCAATTCTTTAAAAACTTCTCCCAGATTTTGCATATTGACTCCCCACAATTCTTAACTCTCTAACTCATAAAAGTAACGGTTGATAGCAACCAGTACAGAGAATTTTAAGTCTTGACGATAACGACAACTCCTATGAATGATGTACAGATTTCCTAGCTCTTTTTTATTTATGGCTCAATTTCTTGGTCAAGAAGTCTCCCAAGAATTGGATTGCAAAGATAATCAAAATGATAATGATTGTTGCCAAGATGGTCACATCGTGATTGTAGCGGTTAAATCCATAAGCGATGGCTACGTTACCGATACCACCAGCTCCAACCGCACCAGCCATAGCTGTTTCCCCAACAAGGGAAATCAAGGTCACAGTCGTCACGCGAATCAAATCTGGAAGACCTTCTGATAGGTAAACACCCACGATGTCCCAGAAAGTCGCTCCGCTCGCTTGAGCCGCCTCAATGACACCACCATCTAGCTCAGCCAAGACAACCTGCACTTGACGGGCAAAGAAGGCAAAGACTGCAAAAGATAGCGGTACGATAGCCGCATTTGGACCAATGCTTGTTCCTACGATTAGATGAGAGAAGGGTGACAAGACTGCCAAGAGAATGATAAATGGTACCGCACGGAAAATAGAGGTAATCTTATCCAAAATCCAAAAAACAACTTTATTTTCCAAAACACCACCCGGCGCTGTCAAGACAAGGAAAAGACCTGCCACCAGTCCCAAGAGCCCTCCGATGATAAAGGAAAGAACTGTCATATAAAGGGTTAGGTAGATGGCTGTTCCCCAGCCTGCTTGACCAGCCCAGCCCATCTTATAGACATTTGGTAAATAGGTTTGAATCAATGATTCCATCTTACTGTCCTCCCTTCAATACTTTTAGTTGTACACCTGCTTGACGAATGGCTTCTTGGGCACCTGCCAAGGCTGCTTTTTCACCTGACAAGACTACAACCAATTCTCCAACAGGAGTGCCATCGAGAATTTCGATATTTCCATAGAGAATATTAGCCGTTACTTGGTAGTGCTTGTACAATTCATTCAAAAGTGGCTCGTCTGTTGAAGCTCCAGCGTACTTGAGCTGCACCAATAGACTGTTTTCAGACAAGTGTTCCACGATTTCTTGTTTCTCAATCTTGACCATGGCTTCGTCAATACCTGTAGCTGTTGAGATAAAGTCTTGGGTCAAGGGTTGTTTAGGGTCTGAGAAGATTTCAAGGACACTACCCTCTTCAATCAAATGTCCGTCCTGCATAACTGCCACACGATTGGCAATATCTTTGACAATCTGCATTTCATGCGTAATCAAGACAACCGTCAAGCCTAATTTTTGGTTCAAATCTTGCAACAAAGCCAAAATCTGCTTGGTTGTCTTAGGGTCAAGGGCAGACGTTGACTCATCTGAAATCAAGATTTTTGGGTCATTTGCCAAGGCACGCGCAATGGCCACACGCTGTTTTTGCCCTCCAGATAATTGTGAAGGGTAGTTTTCAGCACGGTCTGCCAAGCCAACCAAGTCCAACAACTTAGCTACTTTAGCCTTCTTTTCTTCCTTGCTGAGTCCAGAGTGTTTAAGGGCAAAGGCTACATTCTCCTCTGCTGTCTTTTGGCTCATCAGATTGAAATGCTGGAAAATCATCCCGATATCCTGACGTTTACGACGCAACTGCTCGGCTGTCAAGGTCACCTTGCCATCAAAAATCACATCGTCGTCAATGGTAATTTTCCCTGCAGATGGCTTTTGCAAGAGGTTAATCACCCGTACAAGGGTTGATTTCCCTGCTCCAGAATATCCAACAATTCCGTAAATATCCCCTTCTTGGATGTGAATGGTCACATCTTTGACCGCTGTGATGGTTCTCTTCTTTTGGTGAAAAGTCACATCGATCTGATCTAACTTGATAATATCTCTACTCATAGCTTCTAATCAGCTCCTCTACTAATTCAATATGGGTATAGTAATCGGCGATTCGCACATTTTCATCTCCACCGTGGTCTCGGCTATTGGCATTTCCTAGACCGAAGGCCACCATTGGCACCTCTAGGGCATCAAAGACCGTATGCATAGGCCCTGTCCCCGCTGTCGTCGGCAAGACTGAAACGCCCTGTGGATAGAATTTCTTGGCCAACTCGATTACATTGAGAATGGCTGGTGCGCTCATATCGCTTCGATAGCTCATCTCTCCCAAGGTATAGTATAATTCTACCCTATCAAAGCCATTTTTGTCTAGCTGTTTCCGAATTTTTTCCAGAACATCATGCGGTTCTAAGCCCGGAACCAGACGAACCTCTAGCTTGGCACTGGCTTCTGCAGGCAAAATAGTCTTAACACCCTGACCTTGATAACCAGACTGAATCCCTTCGATATTAAGCGCTGGCTCGAAAAAGAAACGTTTTAGAAAGGCCATCCGCTCCTCCTGTAAGAGAGGCAACTCCAATCCATAAATCCGACTGACTTCCTCTGGGTTTCGTTGACCATAAGTTTCTAGCAAGGCCATTTCTCGTTCATTTGGCTCTTGTACTTCTTCGTACAAGCCTTCAACTAAGATACGGCCATCTGCAGCGCGAAGAGACTGTAGGGCTTGGAGGAGATACCAGGGAGCTGATTCCACAACCCCACCATAACTAGAATGGATATCGACATCCGCACTTTTTACCTTGGCATCAAAGGTCACAATCCCCTTATTTCCACCAGAAATTTCCAGCTGTTCCAAGGCATTTTTGGTCCCTTGTTCCCAGACCAACAAATCTGCACCACGGAGTTTATCCGCATGTTTTTCCAGATACTTATCTAGGTCTGTCGAGGCCGATTCCTCCGCACCCTCCATGATAAAGCTGATATTGACAGGCAGGTCATCGTGGTGCTGCATGTATTTTCTCAAAGCACTCAAACGAGCTGTGATATGCCCCTTATCATCATCAACCCCACGCCCATACATGAAGCCATTGCGCACCGAAAGCGTAAAGGGATCCTCTGTCCACACTTGATCTCCGTCCGCTGGCACAGTGTCATAGTGGTTATAGAAAATCAAAGTCTTGGCATCTGGGCGCGAACTCTTGAAATGCGCCATGACAAAGGGCGCCGTATAAGTCTCATCAATCTTCACTTCAGCCCCAACACGCTTGAAAATCTCACCCAGATAGTTGGCAACTTCTTTGAGACCCACCTGTTGGGCAAAGACCGACTTCTTAGAAATCAAGGTACGCAAAACCTCAAAATAATGCTGGGCTACATGATCCTTTTCAAATTTTTCAATCTGTTCTTGTTCGCTAGGAAAAACCATATTCTCTCTACCTTTCTATGAAACTATAGTCTTCTTTACAATCCATGCTCTATACAAAAGCAAGAGGTGGAATTCTCTCTCCCACCTCCCTGTTTCTTATTACCAAACTGGTTGATCCAAACCGTCTGATGTTTCTTCGATAACTTTTTTCACGTCATCTGTGTGGTAAGCTGCGATCACTTTCTTGATAGCATCAGCTTTTGGTGATGTTTCCCAATCTTTTTTCGCAACGATGATGTTGTACCATTGTTTTGAGTTTTCATCAGCTTGTTCTTTGAAAAGTGCTTTTTTGTAGTCCAATTTTGCTTCTGTAACGAAGGTATTGTTTACAACGGCAGCGTCAACTGATGACAATGAACGAGCTGTTTGGCTAGCATCCAATTCAGTGATTTTCAAGTTCTTTGGATTTTCTTTGATGTTAGCAACAGTTGCAAGAGCAGTTCCTGAAACGTCCAATTTAATCAAGCCAGCTGATTGAAGCAAGTAAAGCGCACGGCTTTCGTTTGTAGCGTCATTTGGTACAGCGATTTCTCCGTTTGCTGGGATATCTTCTACTTTAGTGTACTTGTTTTCACTTCCATTCAAACCTGAGTAAAGGCGGATTGGAGAGATGTAAGTATCAGCAATCGCTACAAGGTCTTTTCCGTTTTCTTTGTTCCAGTTGTTCAAGAAGTTGTAGTGTTGGAAAGCGTTCAAGTCTACTTCGCCATCAGCAGTTGCCTTGTTTGGTTGTGAGTAGTCTGTGAACTCTGTAAATTCCAAAGTGATTCCGTCTTTTTTAACCAATTCTTGAACTTTATCCCAACGCGCTTCTTCAGAACCGCTACGGTTAACAGTTGCGATTTTAATAGTTGTTGCATTGTCTGCTTTCTTTTCTGAGTTTCCGCAAGCTGCAAGAGCCAAACCTGCGACTGTAGCAAGGGCTGCTACACCAAGCCATTTTTTAATTTTCATGATTCTTTCTCCTTAAAAATAATACCGTACTAGTATCTCATACTTTGTTCAATTGCACAAATTGTTATTAGATAATCAGATATATAGTTTAAAACTATATCCCTAAAAACTGAGAAATCACCCATCTTATTCAGAATGGATGATTTCAAGAAATTATTTAATATCAGCTTCTGCCGGTAGGTAAGTGTCTCCGAAGAATTGTTTAGACAATTTTTCAAGCGTTCCATCTTTGTAGAGTTCTTTAATGCGTTTGTCTACAAATGATTTCAACTCATCTTGACCTTGAGCAAGAAGTGGGTAAACGTAAGGTTGTTGGTCGCTTGGAAGTTCGATAACTTTCAAGTTATCCAAACCTTGGTTCTTGATAACTGTTTCAACACCGATTTTATCAAAAATCTTATAGTCAAATTGGCCATCGCTCAAACGTACCATGATTTGTTGGAAGTCTGCCTTAGTATAGTTAAGGATAGTTGGGTTGTCTGGGTGTTCAGCGTTGTATGCTTCTAACTGCTTAGCTGATGTAGTAGCTTGAACGACTTCCGTCGATTTTCCACCGATATCAGCGAGAGACTTGATGCTAGAGTCATCTTTCTTCACTACAAGGACATTAGGGTTTTGGGCAATTGGTGCAGCATAGAGGTATTTCTCCGCACGTTCTTTAGTGTAGCTAAGATTGTTGACAGCCATATTGTAACGATCAGCATCAAGACCTGCAAAGACACCTGACCATTCTGTCTTTTCAAACTTGACATCATACTTGTCAGAGTCTTTAAAGATAGCGCGAACCACTTCAATCTCGTAACCAGTCAATTCGCCATTTTCTTCATAGATAAATGGTTTTGGCGAACCATTGGTTGCAACGATGATTTCTTTCTTGCTAGCTGCTTCTCCTTCTTTCTTAGCACCACCTGAGCAAGCCGCAAGCACACCTGCAGCAATAAGCCCTAGAGCAGCAAGAGATGAGTATTTAACGATTTTTTTCATGTCATTTCCTCCAAAATAGAATACCTTATAATCTTAACAGAAAAAGAACATTTTCGCCATTATATGATATCTATCTCTGTGATAGGTTTTCTTTATGGCTGATTTATACTCAATGAAAAT